>JBFJYU010000094.1:0-10492 GCA_041622435.1 Thermoplasmatota archaeon
AGCGCGGCCCCGCCGGGTAGCACCGCCCAAAACGCCGCCAAAAGCGGTGCGGCCAGGATGGCCGTGGACGCCGGCAGGAACAGCACGGACAGGTCGCGGGGCCGCAGGTGGTGGTTGGCGTGGAAACGACTGAGCCGGCGGGCGCGACGGGTTCCCGGCGCGGCGTGGAGAATCCACCGGTGCAACGCGTACTCCAGCACCAGGAAGCCCAGGAAGCCGACCGGCAGCCACCCCAGGTCGGCCGGCGATCCCATGACTGCGGCGCCGACGCCCGCCGCCGCGGCGGCGAGCCATTTGGGCCACATGCGCCCGTGCAGGAAGAACGGGGCCAGCGAGCGGTCAGCCAACTGCACAACAGGAAGTGCGGCACCGGCGGTGGTAAGCTTTGCGAAGGCAGCGGCCAATCAGGAGCGCAGCCGCAGCCGCGGGGACCCGCCGGCGCCTGGAGCTTGCCCCGTCAGCTAACGAACTCGAAGCCGGCGTCGGCGCGGTTGGCGATGGCCGTGGCAATGGGATCATCCTGGCTGGACAAGACGCGGCGCATGGCCTCGCTCGTGGTGAGCAGGGTCTCCTTGCCGTGGCGCATCTTCTCCAACACGCCGTAGGAGACCAGCTTCTTGACGTGGAAGCTGGTCAGCGCGGCGCTGATGCCGAGCGCTTCAGCCACCTGCTTCTGGCTGGCCATCGGGTGGTGGACAACGAACGCCGCGATGCCGGACGCGGTATCGTTCTTCAGCGCGCTGGCGACCTCCATGTCGGCGCGACTGACAGTGCCACCGTTTTCGAAGTAGCACTTGTGATTGTTGACGGTGCGGGCGGCCACGAGGCGGGCCTTTTCCAGCTTGGTCAGGTGGTGGGTGACCGTGCCCCAGCCGACGCCCATGTCGCGGGCGATCTGGCTGGCGTGGATGCCGGGCGTGGCCTGGATCGTCTGGAAGATCTGGCCGCGCACCGGGTGCTCAAGCAGTTGGTTGTCTTGGATGCGGCTGAAACCCGCCATTCCGCCGAGGCCGCCGAGCGGACCGAGGACCCCCCACTTGCGCAGGGCGTTCCAGCCGGCCCAGCCGCCCACGCCGGCGCTCGCGGTGGCGCCCGTGACGGCGACGGCGCCAAAGGCGACCGGGGGCATGGCGGCAGGGCGCAGGTTGGCGACGAAGCCAACGTATGCGAGGAGGCCGTCGAGCGAGAGGCCGCCGACGAAAGCACCGGCGAATGCCGCAGATCGACCCACGAGGGCCGCGGCGGCGCCGGCAAGCGACCCGATCAGGCCCACGGCGTCGTAGGAGCCACGCACGGCACCGATGCCCGCGCTGGCCAGACTGGCCGCGACGAGGCCACCAACGGTGGTGACTCCTTGGGCCACGGCGATGGCGGCATCGCCAACGGCGGCGGCCACGGCGCCAAGCGCGCGTCCTGCCGCTGAAAGTCCGCTGGCGAGGCCCTTTCCGGCCGATTCGATGGCGTGGCCGGTGCCGTCAACGGCGTCACCAAGACCCTGGCCGACGTCCTCAACGAGGTCCAGGACCACGTTGTCGCCGGGCGCCGTGATGTTGTTGTCCACGGGCCCCTGGGCGCCGCTCGGGGCGACGGCAAGTGTAGCGGCCAGCAGGAGAACAACGAGACGGTTCAGGCGCATCCTACCCTGGACCTCGGATTCATGCTATAAGACGATGTTGGTGGGCGGCTTGTTTTGAGGCGGCAGGAATCGCCGCCGCGGAGGCCCGGTGCCGCAAATCGGGTCCGGCGCGCCGGCGGCGCGCCGTCGCATCGTCGCGGCTACCGGCCCTCTTCTTCCTCGAGCTCGGCGGCCTCGGCGGCTGCGACCAGCTCTTGGGCACGGTACAGCCGGCTGATGAGCTTGGGATGAGGGTCGCGGCCGGCGTTGGCGATGTAGCGCTCCAGCACCTGCACCTCGGCATGGGGCTGCTTGTAACGCCGCAGGATGATCGCGATGCGTTCGTACGGCTCGTGGCTGACACCATGGGAGGTCTCCTCGTGGTACCGCTCCCATGCCATCGCAGACTCCTGGTGCGCTTGCAGGGCCGCCTCGTCGTCGCCGGCCTCCTCCAACCGCCGCCCCTCCTGGTAGGCCGCCTGGGCCTCGGATTTGCCGCCCTCGCGCTCCTGCATCTTCTTGAGGGCCCGCTCGGCCGCCGTTTCCCCCGATTTGGGCTTCGGCGTTCGCTTGAAAACCATCAGTTGACCCCAGGGCCGCGGCGCCGCGCCAGCGGTGAATCGATTCCCGCCCCAGGCAGGTTCAGTTGCAACTCCATGGCGGCGCAGTCGGACGCCTGCAAGAAGGGCTTGCGGTTCCCGCCTCCATGCTCCGGCCACGCGCCATGGACCCGTTCAGCCGTTGCGCGGCGCGGGCGCTGGGCCCGTCGTGATGGCTGCGGGACCCACTGGCCCGGACGTCGGCAGGTCGGGCCGGCGCTGCCAGAAGAGGAACATGGTTCGTCCGATGGCGATGAGGTCGCCGTGGCGCAGAACCACGTCGCCGCCGCGCGGCAGCATGACGCCGTTGTGGCGCGTACCGTTGCGGCTCGCGAGGTCCGTCAGCACGAAGTGGCCGTCCTGGGCGTGGACCTCCGCGTGGCGCGTCGAAACGTACGGGTCGTAGTCGACGCACACGTCGCTGCGCCCGTCGCGCCCCAGAAGCCACGTCTGCTGGCGGTGCGCCGGCAGCGGGAATTGGACGCCGGTGTTGAGTCCGTGGACAACCCACAAGGCGGGCCCCGCGGGGGGTCCTGGCGGCGCGTCAACCGGCCCGTCATCCGAAGGCTCGGCGCCGATTCGCGTGTACGCCACCCGATCGTCGGCGCCCTCGGGCCGCAGCGCGCCCAGTTTCTCGAATTCCTGCCAGATCAGGAACAGCGCGCGCGGATTGACGCAGTATTCGACGACGGCACCCTTGCCCCGGACTGCCGGGCGGCGCTGGATGACACCGATGGCAAACAAGGCGTCCAGATGCTTGCGGGCCGCCTGCCGGGAAACCTGCAGGTGGGCCGCGACCTCCTCAAGATAGTGCGGCTGGGTCAGAAACGCGAGGATGTCAAGCCGCTTCACGTTGGCCAGGGGCCACAGCAGCTCCGCCAGCCGGGCCATGTCAAACGGCCCGGCCGCGACTTCATCACACTCCGGTTCGGGGCTGTGTGGCATGATGGTTCAGGTGTCAATGGCCGCCTGCGACTTGAACGCTTGGCGGCGCCGCGCCGCAAGCTGCCTGCATGATGCAACCCCAAGGTTGCCTCACGGAACCGGGATTCGCCCAAGGCCCTTTACCGGCGCCGGCGCATGCGATCCCGGCACTCGGCGGGCAGTGGATCGCGCCCGGGCGCCGCCGACCGGAGCCAACCGGAGTATTGGACCATGGACCAAAGCCACGACGCCGAAGCACCGCAGCCCGACCTTCCGACGCGCGCGTGGGCCCTTCCAGGCCCCCAACCCCTGACGCGCGCGTTGGCGGCGGTGTGCCTGGCTGCCGTGCTGCTGGCCCCGTCGGCAGGCTCGGTCACCATCGGCCCCGGCCCGGCGCTGGCTCCCCCGGCGTTGCCGGCCCTCCACGAGTGGCTCGGGTTTTCGGGGCCAGGCTCGGAGCCCGAGGAGGTTGTCGCGGCGCTGGCGACGGCCCCCGCCCTGCTGCCCGCCGTGGCCGCGGTGCTGGAAAAGCGGTGGAACGGCGCCGAGGCGGTGGCGGCCAGCAGCGAGTGGCAGGCGCCCGGCGCCATCCTGGCGGCTGCCCGCAACGCCGTGGGCGCGGCGCCGGCGCCTTGCCCCGCGTGGGAACCGGTGTGCCTCGATCCTGTTGCGGCGTGGCGGGACCCGCCCTTCGCCGGCGCGGCGCCCGCTTTCCCCGCCACGGGCGTCAGCCTGCGCCAGGCGGCGCTGGACCTGCTGGGAGCCGCGACCGACGAGGAGCAAGCCGACCTGGCCCGACTGGACGAGGTGCCGGAGCCGGCCGCGTCGGCCCTCGCCGCCGTCCTGGTGGCCTTCGCCGACGTGCTCGCCGTGAGCGCCATCGCCGCCTGCCCGGGCATAAACGGGGCCGCGTGCGACGCACGCCAGGCATCCCCCAACGCGCTGGCGGCGGCGCGAGACGCCTTGGCGGCCAGCGTGCTGCTCGCGGTGCCGTCGCTGGCCCCGCTTGACCTCGACCCGGTGGAGCGACCCCCCCTTTTGTCGCTCCATTTCCGTGACGAGCCGACGACCCATGGCAGGGACGTGCTCGTTTCGATCGACCTCGGCGGCGACGACACGTACACCAACAACGCGGGCGGCTCGATGGCGGTGGGCGCGGTGGGCAGCATCCCCGCCAATGCTCCTGCGCTGGCCATCGACCTCGCGGGCGACGACGCGTACCTGGGCTGGCGGTCCGGCAACGGCGCGGTCAACGGCGGCGGCGCCGGCGCGGTCGGCCTGCTCGTGGACTGCCACGGTGACGACACGTACGACGGCGGCGTGGAGGGTCGGGGAGCGGTCAACGGCGGCGGCACGGATTACGGCGCCGGCGGCCTGTTCGACCTGGCCGGCAACGACGCGTTCCTCGGCTCCAGCGGCGACACGGGCGCCGTCAACGGCGCCGGCTACCTGGGCTCCGGTTTGCTGTTCGACCAAGGCGGCAACGACGTGTATCAGGCCACGGCGGGCGGCCGGGGCGCGGCCAACGGCGGCGCAGCGCTGGGATCCGGCATCCTGGTCGACTTGGACGGCAACGACGTGTACGACGCGAGCCTCGGCGGCCAAGGTGCTGCCAACGGCGGCTCGTGGGACGGGGCAGGGTTCCTGTTGGACGGGGGCGGCGACGATGCCTACGGGGGCTCGGTCGCGGCGGGCGGCATCAACGGCGCCTCGGCCGTCGGCAGCGCCATCCTCATGGATCTGGCGGGCGACGACACCTATTCTGGCACGGCCGCGGGGTCGGGGGCCGTCAACGGCGCCACGATGGGCGGCCATGGAGTCCTGATTGACTTGCGCGGCCACGACGCATACCAGGGAGCCGTCCGCAACGGCGGCATCAACGGCGGGGCCCTGACCGGCAACGCCCTCCTCTACGACGGGGGCGGCGACGACGTTTACAACGGCACGATCAGCGACACCGGAGGCATCAACGGCGCGGCCAAGGTAGGTGAAGGCACCCTCATCGATGCCGCTGGCGACGACGCGTACGGTGGCCGCGTGCTGCGCTTCGGGGGCGTCAACGGCGCCAGCCAGGCCGGTTCGGGGTTGCTGCTCGACCAGGGTGGCGACGACGCATACTGGGGCGATGTTGGCATCGCGGGCGGCGTGAACGGCGCCACCACCCAGGGCGTCGCAATCCTCGTGGATTCGGGCGGCACTAACCGGTTCACCGCGCTCACCGGGCTTCAGGGCGCTTCCAATGGCGCGGCCGCGGGCGTGCTCGTGGAGGAGCTGCTGGTACTGGCATCGGGCGTCGGCTACGCGGGCGGTCTCGGCATCCTGATCACCGGCCCGGGCGACGACCACCACAGAGGCAGCGGGGTTACCCAGGGAGCCGGCGACATCTACGGCGTCGGCATCCTCGTCGATACTGGCGGCAGCAATACCTACCGCGCCCAAGACGCCCGTGCGGCCCAGGGCGCCGGCGCCCACTTCGGCACCGGCATCCTGGCGGACCTGGGCAGCAACGCGCAGTTCTGGCTGGATGGCGATGGCCAGGGCGCCGGCGTCCAGGGCATCGGCATCCTGTGGCGGCCACAACTGCCCGGCCAGCCCGACCCGGCAACGTCGCTGGTGGCGGCCTCGGGCTCGCGGCCGGGCATCACCATCGGCGCTGGGCTGGGCTTGCGCATCCTCGACGGCCCGACCGAGGTGGCCGGCGTGCGACCCGACCTTGAGTGCGCCGGCGAGGAGTTCCGGGGGTCGCCGCTGACCTTGTCTGACGTGACACTTCGCCTGTGCCAGCCGCACGACAGCAGCCGCGTGCCGATCGTCGATCCGCTCACCGGGGAACCGGTCGGCAACGTCTCGAAGCCGCCCATCGACTGCGCGGCGTCCGTGCAGGCGGCACCCGCGTGCGTCCTGGCTGCCACGCTGCTGCTGGGCACCGCCGGGCCCGGCTGGTTCGCCTCCAGCGAAGTTGCGGCATCAACGTCCGGCGGACTCGCCATCAGCTTCCATCGCCTGCCCAACGGCGGGCTCATCGGCCTCGCCCGCTACGAAATGCACTCCGCCGACCACGCCGGGTGCGGCTACACGTGCGAGTTCACGACGGCCACCGCCAACTGGCTGGAAGAGGTTGGAGTGCCAGTGCCATGACGTACGTGGCCAACCCCAGCGCGATCGTCGCCATCGCATCGGGCCTCGCGATCCTCTCCCTCGGCGTGGCGGCCCTCGTCGTCGGGCTGCGCTCGCGGCCTCCCCGGGGCAACCGGGCGCCGCTGGTGGCCTTCGCCGTGTTCCTAGTCGCCTGGGGCGCACAGGTCGCCGTTGCCAACGCGGCCAACCTGGCGGGCGACCCGGACACCATCGTGCCGTGGGCCCACGCCAACGCGGTGCTCATGATCCTGCTCGCCGAGGCCCTGGCGGCGGTGTTGTTGCTCTTCCCCCGACCCCGCGCTGCCGCCAGGCACGCCACCACCTGGATTCTCGTCGCTTTGCCGGGCGCGGTGCTCCTGTTGCTCTACGCACAGCAACCCGACCTCATGGTGGCCGGCGCGAGCTGGTCCGGGGATGTGCCACGACTCGATCCGGGTCCCTGGCACGCCCCCGTCGGCGTTTTCGCGGTGCTGGGCCTCTTCGTCGTCCTGCTGGCCGTCGTGGCCCGCGACCTGTTCACGACCCGCGACGACACCGTGCGCCGCCAGTCGGCCCTGGTGACCGCTGCCCTGCTATGCTACGTGGCGTACAAGTCCACAGAAGTGCTGACGCTTGTGCTGCCCCATTGGCGCGCCATCCTGGCGGGCCCGGCGCCCATCGATCTCGTTGTTGTCGTGGCCAACGCCACCGCCGGCGCCGCAGCCATTGCGATGACGCTGTGGTTCGCCGTCCGCATCCCGCAAACGCCGTGGCGCGAACTGCTCATACTGGCGGGAACCCTGCCCGCGGCCGCCGCCATCGGTGAGTACATGCTGGCCTCGGCCGGCGTGGTTTCGGTCAAGACCAGCGGCATCTGGCGCCTCGGCTCCGCCGCCTTGATCACGTACGCCCTGATGCGCTTCCGCCTCTTCGACCTCGATCTGCGGCTGTGGCGAGCGGTGCCTGGAGTCGTCTATGCCGCGTTGAGCGCCCTCGGCCTCGCCGTCCTCTGGCAGTGGCAGGGCCCCGCGCTGGCCCAGTGGCCGGCAGCCGGCGCGGCCGCCAGCGTGGGGGTTGTCGCCATGCTGGTTCCCGCCGTGCGGGCCAGCCGCGCGCGCGTCGAACAAGTTCTCAATCACCCTCGCCGGCGCGAGGCGCAGGACCTCCGGCGGCTGGAAGTGTACGGCGCCGCGCTGGCCGCCCTGGGCCCCAAGGCCGACGACGATCCCTGGCTGCGTCGGCTCCGGCGCCAACTCGGCGTGACGCCGTCAGAGCACGACTTGGTGGCGGCGCTCGCCGCATCCCCGAGGCTCCTCAACCAGGGCCGGCACCGCGCCCTGCAGCCCGGGGACATCGTGGGCGGCTGCTACCGCGCCGAGTCGCCCCTGAGCGAGGGGGGCCACTGCATGGTTCACAACGCGGTGGACACACGCACCGGCGTCAGCGTGGTCCTGAAGGAACTGCGCCCAGAGCAGCGCCACGACGCCGGCATGCGCATCCGCCTGGCACGGGAGATCACGGCCCTGGAAGGGCTGAACCACCCCCACGTCGTGCGCTTGCTTGACGTCGTTGACGAGGGCGGGTGTCCGCTGCTGGTCTTGGAGCACCTCACGGGGGGAACCCTGGCAAGGCTGATCGCCGCCGGGCCCGTGCCCCCCAACGAGGCCGCCGCCATCACTGCCGATGTGCTGGCCGGGCTTGGCCGCCTGCACGAACGCAACGTCGTGCACCGGGACATGAAGCCGGCCAACGTGCTGCTCAACGCGTCGGGCCGCGCAAAGGTGGCCGACCTGGGCATCGCGCTGCTGGCGCGCGACAACCCGTCGGGACTGACACAGATCGGCCAGCAGCCGGGGACCCTTGCCTACATGAGCCCGGAGCAGGCCCGCGGCGAAGCCATCGACCACCGCTCCGACCTCTACTCCGTTGGCCTGATCCTGTTCGAGATGGTCGCGGGCCGGCACCCGTGGGACTTGCAGGGGTTGTCGGACACCGACGCGCGACGGGTTCTCCAGCACCCGCACCCGCCCCCCCGGCTGGCCACTGGACCCAGGGAACTGGACGCGGTCCTGCGACGGGCGCTGGCCGCCGACCCCCACGACCGGTTCACGGACGCCGAGGCGTTCCGGGCCGCGCTGGCCCCCATCCAGTCGGAGTCCGGCGAGCCACTGGCAAATCGGGTTCCGGGACCCGAACCAACCGGGCTACCGCCAACGGAGGTGGTGGCGCCCACGCCGCGCGAGGCATCCCCTGCCCGGCGACGAACGCGACGGGTCGCCGGGTGAGTGGCCTTACAGGCACCAATGGAGGGCAGGCGTGTCGGCCCAAGTTGCCCGCGCCCAGCACGTGATGCTGCGTTCGCCGCATCCTGCGCTGCCATACACCCGCACCTGATCCGGGCCAGGCCTCACGATCGCCAAACCGCCGGGCGCCCAGCGCTCGTCGCCGACGGCGGTGGGTCGGCTGCAACCAGTCGAATCCATGACGGCGCCCCCGCCGTTGAGGATGGCCGCGCAGGGCTCGGACATCGCAGGCGGCAGCGGCCCGAGGGGCCGCCAGCAGAACGCTCCTCCGACCACGGAAACCGCACCGCCAGCGGCGCTACAGGGGTCCGCCGCGCCGGGATCGCAATCCAGTTCGATCACGGGGCACGCCAATCGGAACAGACCGGTATCGACCGCTGGGGCTCCGGCTTGGTCCTCGGGAGCTTCGACCACGTAGCCCTCCACCCCCACGCGGGTGCAGGAAACGCTGAGCGATGCGCCGGCGGCCGGCGTTGCGGGCAGGAGCAGGATCGCCAGCGCCGCGAGCGACCATAGCGCGCGCCGGCGGGTCGGGCGGCTGATCAGGGCGCCGATCCGGGTGCGGGGCCGGCGGCGAGTCAGGGGGCGGGCGCGGTGGCCGTTCGGAACACGCATGCTGATCACCAGAAACGAGGGGGAAGGGCGGGGATAGCTCTTAGAACCTGGCGCCGGCCGTCTGCAAGCAAGGGCAAGCGCGCGTGGAGAAAGCGAAGAGGTGCAAAGAGGTGCGGGGCGGGATCACTTGCAGTTCTGTAGCGTGTGCCCGTCGGGGTACAGCTTGAACGTGCACTGAATGTCCTTCTGGCCACAATCGACCGTGACGCCGATGACGAGGGCGCCGCCATCTTCCTGGCGCAGGCGCACGAAGGCGCCGGGCATGATCCGTTGGTCGCCGACGGGCACGCGGTCCGTGCAGCCCGTGTAAGCAAGGATTGCTCCGGCCGAGTCGAGGCCACCGCCGCAAAGGGCGGCGAGAGCCGGGGGCAGGGGTCCGACCGGGTAGTGGCAGAAGCCGGCGCCAACGATGGACATCACCCCGGCTCCAATGCGGCACACCTCGCCCGCATCGTCCTCGACACATTCGGCGCTGGCGGCCCAGCAGGCGAGCCGGAACACCCCGGTATTGGGTCCGGAGCCGCCGACGTAGTATCCAAAGAGGTCCACGCCGCGGCAGTCGCCGTCGATTCCATCGGCCGCCACGGGGGCGGCGGGCACGAGCACGGTCGCCAGAAGCGCAACCGTCGTCAGTCCCATGAGTTGTGTTTTCATTTCAATACCTCAAGCCGGACGCATCCGACGGGGTGACCCAGGGACTGCTCTACTTAGACGGTGGAGGTGAGCCGTCGTTGCCCCTGCCGGACGACGGCTGCCGTGGGCGTGTTGGCTTTGCATTTGGCAACTGCACGGCTGCGGCGCGCCCGCTCGCGGCCCTCACGCAGCCCGATTCCGGTTCGGTGCGCCAGCGTCTAGGCGGCTGGCGCGGCCGGCGTTGGCGGCTCGGCGTCGGCCCCGTCGCCCTCGATGGGCTCGACGCGGGCCGGTTCCACGCGCTCGCGTCCGCCCAAGAACGGCCGCAGCGGCTCGGGGATCGTGACGCTGCCGTCCTCGTTCTGGAAGTTCTCCAGAATGGCGACGAGGGTGCGCTGGACGGCCACGGCGGTGGAGTTCAGGGTGTGCACGAAGCTGGTGGGTTCGCCGGGCGCCTTGCGGTGCCGGGTGTTGTAGCGGCGCGCCTGGTAGTCGGTGCAGTTGGAGCACGACACCACTTCACGGTACGCGCCCTGCACCGGCATCCACGCCTCGATATCGTACTTCTTGGCCGCCACCGTGCCCAGGTCGCCCGTGCAGATGTTGACGACGCGGTACGGGATGCCAAGCTCCCGGTAGATTTCCTCGGCGTTGGCGATGAGTTCCTCGTGGATGGCCCACGAGTC
>JBFJYU010000095.1:0-10298 GCA_041622435.1 Thermoplasmatota archaeon
CCCGCCAACATCACCGAAGACGCGGGCTCGGACGAGGCATCCATCGATGTGTACGCCAAGCCCGTTCCAGTCTTGAGCGCGCAGGTGGCCGAGTCCGTCATCGGCACACGCGGACCCACCGATCTCAAGATCGACCTTTCCAACTTGGGCAACGTTCCGATCCGGGTTGACGCCGAAGTGGTCGCCGCTGCCGGGGAGTCATCCTGGACGCCGGTGCACCTGTCGCGCGAAGACCGGCAACGGACAGGCATCCTCCACGTGGTGCCTCCTTCCGGCAACTGGGACGAATACATGATCCAGGCGCACTTCACGCCGGTTGAACCAACGACGGGCACCGACGGTCCAGGCATGTCCGTCAACCTGCTCATCCACAAGCCCCTGGGCGGGCCGCTTGGCAACGCGGACGCACCCGACGCCGGCGTTTTGGTCATCCTCAGCCTGCTCGCGGCAGCCCTCGTCGCGCGCCGCAGGTCGACGCCGTAGCAGCGCTCCCGCACCGCGACCCGCCTCCTACCCCTCACCCCACCGTTTTTAACCGCCCGCGCTGGGTCGCGCCTTCGTGAACGTCGGCATCGTCGGCTGCGGCGCCATCGGCAGCGAGGTGGCCCACGCGGCCAGCAAGATGGAGGGCGTCGACGGCGTGTGGCTGTACGACGTGGACCCTGACGCGCCAGCCCTGCTCGCCCACCTCGACCGCACCACCGTCGCGGAATCCGCCGAAGCTCTGCTGGACGCCGTCGACCTGGTCATCGAATGCGCCAACAAGGGCGTCGTCCAGACCACCGTGCTCGAAGGGCTACGCCGCGGCAAGGGGGCCCTCTTGCTGACCATTGGCGCCATGGCCGACGACCAACTGCGCGAACAGCTCATCGACGCCGCCCGCGCCAACGGGTGCAAGCTCTACATCCCCAGCGGCGCCGTGATGGGCGTCGACGGCGTCAAGGCTGCCATGGAGGCCGACCTCAAGTCGGTGACACTCGTGACCAACAAGCCGCCGGCCGGCCTCGACAAGCCGGTCGATCGCTGGACCATGCTGTTCAACGGCCCGGCGCGCCAGGCGGTCCAACAATTCCCCAAGAACGTCAACGTCGCCGCGACGCTGGCGCTGGCGGGCCTCGGATTCGACGACACATGGGTGCAGGTCGCCGTCGACCCGCTCGCCACGCGCAACAGCCACAAGGTCATCGTTGAGGGCGACTTCGGCCGGGCCCGCATCGAGGTGGAAAACCAGGCGAGCCCCACCAATCCCCGCACCAGTTACCTGGCCAGCCTGTCGGCCATCGCGTTGCTGAGACGCATTGTGAGCCCGGTCGAGATCGGAGCCTAGGGCCTGGCCACACGGCTCCGCGGGCGGCGTGAGCGCTTTTGCCACTCGCGCAAACGAATCGACCAAAAAAAGGTTCAACCTGGCACACTCCTGCGGTATGCATGAAGTGGATTCTGGTCGTCGCCCTGCTGTTGTGCCCCGCGGCGCAGGCATTTGAGTTGCAGGCCGCCGCGCCGCCGGTGTTGCTGCCTGGCGAGCCCGTGGATGTGGCCGTTGTCGCGACCCTGGAGTGCGTCGATTTGCCAGCCGCGGGCCCGGCGATGGAATTGGTGCTGAGCGCTGACGCGTCGCACCCTGGTCTCGTGGCCACCCCCGTCGACCCGGTTTCCATCGACTGGACGCCGTGCGCGGCCGGCAGCGCGCACGTCGAGGTCCAGGTCGACATGACGCTGGAGGGCGATACGACGGTGCCGGGCGAGCAACCCATCGATGTCCGGTTCAACGCAACGGTCGGCGCCCTGGAAGCGTCCACGGCCGTTCAGGTGGAGATGGCCTACGCCGGCGGCTTTGAAGCCACCGCTAGCGCCACCCGGCTGATGGCGGCGCCGCAAAAGGAAATGCGGTTCCTGGTTGAACTCGTCAACAACGCCAACGCGCGCACGAAAATCGACTTCGCGACCCAGGCACCCGGACAGGGCAATCTGGTGCCGCCGGCGCCAATCGTCCTGGCCCCCGCCGGTGAAGAGAATTCGCGCGCCACGGTCGTGGTGCGGTACGCCACGCCGTTCGAGAACGGCTTCGTGGAAACCACAGAGCCGCTCTATCTGTCCGTCTCAGGCGCTTCCGCCGACCGTGGCACGGCCGCGGGCGAGCCCATCCAACTGGAATTCGAGGCCGAAACGAAAGGCTGGTACATTCCGGGCCCGGGCATGGTCCTGCTCCCGGCGCTGCTGGGGGCCGCCGGTGCCAGGCGCTTGGCCGTCCGCCGCTGAGCAGGACCTGGCGGGCCAGCCGTCTAACGCATCCGCCCGGCGACATGTGCGACCAATGATGGTTTGAGCGATTGGGCCATGCGACCAAAAGGGCCTTGAGTGGGGCCGGCGAGGCCGGAGCCATGAGGTCGACGCGATGGTTCCCACTGCTTGCCGCAACCCTGATGGCTGTTGCAGTTCTCGTTTTCGCCGCGCCGGCCGCGGGCCAGATGGACGCCGCTGCCTTCACGATCGAGGCGATCGACGCGCCTTCCGAACCGGTTTCCGGCAGCGACCCTGTCCCCGTTAGCATCACCGTGGCGCGCTCTTGCAAGAACCCCGCCTACATCCTCGCCGAAGCGCAACTGGTGACTTCCGCCAGCGCCCCCGACGGATCGACCGTCACGTCCGAGCCGATCGTTCTCCCGCAGCAAGTGTGTGCCGTGGAACAAGCACAGGTGGCCGACGTTGTCTTCTCAATCATGCTAGGCCCCGACGTTGCAGCCGGCCAGCCGGCCGCGTTCGAACTCATCGTTGAACTGCCCGAACAGACCTTGCCGGACCTGCCGATCCACGGTGGCGAAGTCCGTGGAACCCTGTCCCTCGTGCCCGCCGGCGCGCCCGACGCGCCCGACGCGGCGAAGGGGGCAAACGTCTCTGACGCGGGCGACGCCGCCCTTGATCAGGACGCCCCCTTGCCGGGTTCCGCCGTCCTGCTGACTGGAATCGCCGCGGTGGCCGCTGTGCGCCGCAGCCGAGTGCGATCTTAATGGGCAAAGCTGGGGGACAATCCCCCCAGAAGGACTGGCCCTAGCTGGTCGGTCACAAAGCACTTATAACCTGCCAGGGTCGGCGAAATTCATGCGAACGTGGACGTTGCTTGCCACGGGTTTGTTTGCTGCCGCGATGCTCGTCCCGGGCACCGCCGCGCAGGCACAACTCCCTGGCGTGGAACTGGTTTTTGAAGAGCCGGCTGGCCCGGTGCCCTACGACGGCACCACCGAATTGAACTTCACGGCCACCATCGGCTGCCTGGGCATCCTGACCTCGAGCGGCTCGACCGATCTTGAGGTCACCACCGACGGCGCCCCCGCGTACCTCGGCATCCAGAACAAGACCGTCTCGTTTGATGAAGCGGATTGTGTGGCGGGCAGCGGTGTGCTGACCATCACCGACTCGCTCAGCATGACGCCGACCTCTGAGGCGCCTGGCCTGTCCACGACCGAGGTCACGATCGTGGCCGCCCACGGCGACGCGAGCGACTCCAGCACCATCCCGATCACGGTCGATTACAAGATGGGCTACACCTGGGCGACGAACATCACGTTCCCCTACGAGATGACGGGCGAATCGGTCACGTTCGACCTGACGCTCACCGTCGACACGAACGCCGTGACCATGGTCATGTTCGAGTCCGTGACGGCCCCGCTCGGGATCCTGCCCGCGCCGTTCCCCTACACGTTCAACGACCCAATGGCCAACTCCACCCACACGGTGCAGATCACCTACCAGGCGCCGCTGGGTGACTGGACCAACGACACGGCGGTCATCAAGACGTGGAGCCACTACCTCAACGATGGCGCGGTCAAGACTGCCGACGAAGAGATGACGTTCACCTTCACCCGTGCCGCTGGCGCTGCCAGCGGCGGCGACGACGGCAAGGACTCGCCCGGCGTGGCGCTGCCCGTGATGCTGGCCCTGCTGGGCGCGGCGATGGTCGTGGCCCGCCGCCGCAGCTAGTCCCCCTCGGACCTTCCCCCACTCTCCATTGCCCTTCCTTTTTTCTCTTCCCTTCTGGCCGATCGTCCTTTTTTGGCGGCCGCCCCGCGTGGCCGTTGCACGTTTTCTTGCCGTCAGCCGAAGGGCTAAGAGGAGAAGCCCCCCAGTGGAGGGCGGCCAACGCGTCGTCCCCAACGGTTTATCAACAGGAAGCGTACGCGCAGCCAGGCGGGATCATGATGAAACAGCGCCTCACCAGCCTACTGCCAGCCGCCCCGCGCCCGGAGCCCGTCTTGGATGGGCCGCAGTGGACGCCCGCCGAGTTGGACGCCGAGGCGGCCCGCCTGTTCGCTGCCATCGACCAGCCCGTTCGCTGGGACCTGGACTTGTGCCGCATCATTGCTCCCATGACGCTGGAAATCAACCAGCTCAAGCGGGAGCGCGGCGCGATCCTGCTGGCCCACTCGTACCAGACGCCTGACATCGTGTACGGTGTGGCGGACAAGGTGGGCGACTCGTACGGTCTCTCGAAGGACGCCATCAACGCCGTGGAGGACACGATCGTGTTCAGTAGCGTGCAGTTCATGGCGGAGACCGCCAAGATCCTCAACCCGGACAAGACGGTCCTCGTGCCCCGCCCCGACGCCGGGTGCAGCCTCGCTGACGGCATCACCGCCGAGCAGGTCCGCGCGTTGAAGGAAGCCCACCCGGGCGTGCCCGTGATGTGCTACGTGAACACCACGGCCGCCGTGAAGGCGGAGTGCGACGTGTGCTGCACCAGTGCCAACTACCTGGACATCGCGCGCAACCTGCCCGGCGACGAGTTGATCTTCGTGCCCGACCGGTTCATGGGCGCCCACATCCAGGAAGCCCTGGCCGGCGAGAAGACGGTGCACGTGTGGCAGGGCGAGTGCGAAGTGCACGCCCAGTTCACGGCCGAGAGTGCCAAGGCGTGGCGCGAGTCGGTGGCCGAGGAGGGCCGCCGCCTGGTGATCCTGGCCCATCCGGAGTGCGACCCCAAGGTCCTGATGGAGGCGGACTACATCGGCTCGACCGAGAAGATGATGGAGTACGCCCGCCAGTTGGAGGCCGAGGGCAAGGTGGACCTCATGCCCATCACGGAGTGCGGCACCAGCGACCGCCTGCGCTCGGAGCTCCCGACGCTCAACATCTACGGCACCTGTGTCCAGTGCCCTCACATGAAGAAGACCGGCCTGCGCGACATTCTCCAAGTGCTCCGCGATCCCCGCGGCGACCAAGTGGTCGAAATCCCCGCCCAGGATTTGGAAGGCGCGCGCGCCTGCCTGGACGCCATGTTCGCCTACGCCGAGGCCCCGGGCCCCGCCAAGCCCGACGCTGCGGCCGGATCGTAATGCTCAACCTCGCCGCCCACGGGCTCCGCCGCATCCACGGCGGATACCTCCTGCGCTCCGACGACACAAGCCTCGGCCTGCGCGGCGCCAATGACGCAGCGACCCTGTGGATTGGCTCCCGTGCCCTCGTTCGGGGCAGCGTTGACCACGCCGGCGGCGTCGCGTTGGCAGCCCAGGCGAGGGTGCAGGCATCGGTGCGCGGGGGGCACGAAGTCATCGTCGGCGCCAGGTGCCGGGTCGGCGGGACCGTCTCCGCCTCGGGGCGCGTCGTCGTCCAAGACGGGGCCGAAGTCGGCTCGGTTCGCGCCGGGGGCGACGTGTTCCTGCTGGGCGCCTGCCGAGTGGGAGACGTTGTCGCGGGCGGCGATGTCATTGTCGTTGGTTCTCCTGTCACCGGTGCGTTGTCGCCCGGTGGACGGGTGACCGCGAGGCCGTATTAGTCGGACCCCGGCCGGGCAAGCCGCCCACGGGACCCCGTGCGCGGCGTGTCAGCACGCAAAATCAAACGGATGAAACGGCATCTCGGCCGGCGCCAGCCACGCCGATTCTCCCCGTTGCCACCGGTGGGCCGCCCAAGCCGCGGAGCATGCCGCGACGAAATGGCTCGACGCCCCGCCATCGGCGGGCAAGCCACTGACGCCACATGATTCCAGCCATTCCAGCAGGCGCGGTCTGGCTTGCGGCGTCGAGGCGAATGCTCGTACGTCGTCGATGGGCGCGCCGCCAAGGGCCATCGCCGCGCCGGGGTGCACTTCGACGATCTCGATTTGGGGGGCGTCGAGGAGACGAGTCAAGGCGAGGCCCCGCAGGCTCAGGTATGCCATCCGGGTCATGGTCGGCGGCATGACGGACCCGGACCGCAGCCCGGCCTCCACGGCGCGCGCCCGCAGGGCCCGGTCACGCTTGCGGTCGCCCCCGCCCGGTTCGTACGACAACGGCGCATCGATGCCCACGACCACCGGGCCGGACAGGGCCGCTTCGAGAACCGCTGAGCGGATCGCGGCGTCCGTACCCTCAACTTGTGCAACGAATTCGATGCGTGAATTGGCTTGATGAAAAACCACAACTGCCGTGTCTGTGGTGTTGGTCGGGCCAGACAGGTCCATGCCGATGATTGTTGTCGGCGTCATGCGCGGGCTCGACCGGCCGCAGGCGAGCGCCGGTGAAGAAGGGTTGGGGCCGCCTCTGCGCTCGCGCACGCTCCCTGGCTAGAGAATCGAACCCGTCATCGGGTACAATTTCTGCACGAGCAACATGGGGAGGCCGGAACATGCCACTGCCACCGCCACCGGAAACAGGGGATATCGGAGTGCTGGCCAGCGGAGGGACAGCAGGCCCATGACGGCCAAAGCCCCCGCGGCCGCTGGTACGACGTAGAGGATCCAAACGAGAAGCCACGAGAGCGATGCACCGACGGCGAGAGCTCCGAGCAGGGCGGCTCCAATTGGCCCCGCCAGGCGTGCGTCGCCTTGCCGAGCCGCCACCAATGCCGCCGAGCCCAGCAACGCAGCCCCTGCGGCAGCGCCCCAGCGATACGGTTCGCGGGGGGCGACTTCGAATGGCTGCAGGACCACCTCGGCGACTTCGACGACGGCCCCGCCGGGGCTGAGCCACGTCATCGGCGGATCCAGGGCCTTGGTTGTCAGCACGGCCGGCGGCCCGACGGGGCGCAGCAACACCGACCCAGCAGCGGTCAGGCCCCGGTGGTCGCCAGCTAGGCTGAACGCGACGGGCACCACGCCCTCCTCACAAACCCAATCTGAACATTGGAGCAGCACGTGCGTCACGTCCGCGGCGGCATCGTAACGAGCCAACAGAACGTCGGCAACCGCCAATCCTTCCACGACCTCGGGGGCGATTGCCTGCCCCTGGCCGAACAAATCCGGCGCGCCGTGGACCTTCAAGCCAGGGACTAGGATGGCCAGCAAGGCAAGCCCTGCGGCGGCGAGGGCTGCCGCCAACAACAAGTCACGCCGCCCCTTCACAACGATGCAGGTCATGAGGCGGGGATCAAGGTTGGTAAAGCGATTGGGCCCGCCGGGTCAGCGCGGCAAACCCGCAGCGCCAAGCGAACGTGGTGGCCCCGCCAAGGCCAGATGTTGCACTGGCGCCGCCGTCGGGCCACGGCGCCGGACGGGGTCCGGCGCGCCGCCGTCGGGCCTTTACGTCCCCCCACGCATCCACCTGCGGTGGTTGTCATGCACGTCAAGCGTCCATTCAATGTCCTGGTAGCCTTGTCCATCCTGCTCGCTGGCGCCGGCACGACCCTGGCCCAAACCGGTTGGACCGTGCCGGATCTGGATCATGAGTACATTGAGAAGGACTGGGGCTTCGTCCGGGCCGACTATGCTCCGCCGGTCAATGGGACCCATGCGATCTTCTTCATGGAGGGGTACATGGGCGCCTCGACGCCGGCCAATGGCCTGGATTACAGCGAGCCGGCGGCGCCGCAGCCGACCCATCCGACGCATTATGTTCGCATGCCTGACGGCGTGTTGATTGGTGTGACCGTTCACCACGAGTTCAGTGGCCTGCTCGGCGGCCACGGCGTGGCCTTGGTCATGGCGAGCGTGCGCGGCACGGGTTGTTCGGGTGGGACGTTCAATTTGTTTGATACGTTGCACCGCGAAGATGGCGCACGCCTGATTGATTGGATTCCGACGCAGCCGGGCTTCGAGCCCGAGGTCGGCCTGTTCGGGGCGAGCTACTCGGGCATCACGGCTCTGCTGGTGGCCTCGGAGCAGCCGAAGCACTTGGCGGCGGTGTCGGCCAACATGGTCATCGGCGACATGTACCGCGACATCGCCTACCCCGGAGGTGTCCCCAACATCATGTTCCCGGGCTTGTGGACGCTGGGTCTGCGGCCGGCGCAGGACTACCTGGGCACCGCCGGCGGCCTCATGGAGCTAGACACGATCTGCGCCCAGAACGTGGCCACCCGCGACGCGCCGTACCCGACGAACCACGCCGGCGTTGGCATGTACACGCTGCGCACCGACGATCCGCAGTACCGCAGCCGCAGCCCGGCCGAGGTGGCAGCGAAGATCAACGTCCCCATCATCGTCGGGCAGTCGTTCCAGGATGAGCAGACCGGCCCCCGCGGCGGGCTCACCGTTTGGCCCGAGTTGCAGGCGGCCGCCCGTGACGACCCCTGCACGCCGCAGCCGGACACGTTTGAGCCCCGGCTCCTGATGACCAACGGCGTGCACGGCACCAGCACCGACAACGGCCTCTACCACGCCCTGCCCTGGTTCCTTTACTGGCTCAAGGGCGACGCCACCGGCTACGGACCCGGCACGGGCACCGGGTTCTGCGAACTGTTCGAGGACCGCGTCCGAGTCCTCTTCGAAAAGCGGGGCAGCTACGTCCAGCCCAACGCCAACGGGCCGGCGACCATCCCGGGCGACGTGGAGCTGGGCGGCGTCTACGCCACGACGCACTTCCCCGCGCCCGAAACCGACTGGCAGGCGTGGACCCTGCACGGGGACGGCGCCTTCGACCGCGCCGCGGCCGGTGCGCAGGAGGCCAGCCGGTCCTACCTGGCCGGCACGCAGCGCGTCGGGAACTGGAATTACGGCGAGGGCGGACGATCCCACGAAGGCAGCGAACTCACGCAACCCGCCGGACCCGACCTGTTGCGCTACCGCAGCGCGCCCCTGGACGCGCCGCTGACCGTCTTGGGCCCCATCACCGTCAAGTTGACACTTGCCACCACCGCCACGGACACCGACCTGTTCGTCACGATCGCGGATGTCGACGAGAACGGCGACACGACGTACCTGCAGAAGGGGCTGGTGCGAGCCAGCCACCGCGCCCTCGACCCCGGCCGAACGTGGAGCCTCGACGACGGGACGGTCATCCGGCCCGCCCACATGAGCACCACGGCCAATGAATTGACGCCCGGCGAGCCAACGGAGTTGACTCTGGGTGTCATGACGCTTGGCCACCAGTTCCGCGAAGGCCACCAACTCCAGGTGCAAATCCACACGCCGCCGCTCAACGAGGGACGCTGGGGGTACGGCCCGGTGGGCCCGGCCGCCATCAACACGGTCTACCACGACGCGGCCAGCCCCGCGACCGTCCTGTTGCCGGTCATTCCGTCGCTTGACCTCGGCGATGCCCCGGCTTGCGGCGTGCCCGATGGATACCGTTGCATCACGGCGTCGCACAACGAAGGGCCGTAGGAGGCTGGGGCCGCCCCTCGAACGCTTGAGCCCGCTCTAAGCACATGCACCCGCGACGCGCGATCGCTAGATTGGACGACCACTGGCAAGAAAAGCTAGCAACCGTTTCATCATGGCCGTCGCGTTGGTCGGTTCACGGAGAAGGGCCTTTCCGGCCGCTGATCCAAGGGGGCCGCGTCGAGGCATCGGTTTGAGTTGGCTTGGCGCTGGCACTGTTGGGGCGACGGGTGCATTGGAATCCGGCGCGTCAATATGCATAAGCGGCTCGCTCGTGGGCCGCCTTCACCACCTGCAAACCTAATTCTGGAGGACAAAAAACATGTACTCGGAATTCCGCCACACGCAAAGGGCCATCGGCCTGACAATAGCCTTGACAGCAGCCGTGATTACGGCAGGGTGTTTGGAAAACGACGGGAGTTCGAGCACCACTTCCCGCTTACCCTCCTTTGAGACCCCTGACTCAAGCAGTATTTTGGCGCAGGAATGGATTTCATGCAAACTGATTGAGCTGGATATCCCGTGGCCGGTGGCCGGTTCATTTGGAATCGCTGGTCTGGAAGACCTGCTACCCGATTCCTTGACGCCCCTGACACGTGATCCCAGCAAAACCGTTGGCTTCTTTCAGCAACGGGCCGTCGCCTGCGGCGAAACCGGCCCAAACGAAACGGCGACAAAAAGCTGGTCCGCATTCATGCGCATCATTCCTGTGGAGCGTACAGCCGACGTACCCAGCAACACGAGCCTCTATTTCGTGGTCGAAACGATCGCAAATCAATCGGTTCCC
>JBFJYU010000096.1:0-10287 GCA_041622435.1 Thermoplasmatota archaeon
AGCAGCCACTCGGGCTCCTTTTTCTTGGCGGAAATCAGTCGAATGGTGTCCTCGCCGAGACCCGGCGGTACCGTGTCTGTTTCAAGGTCCGTGTAGAAGCCGTACCGGTACTCTTGTTCGGCGAGTTCGCGGATTGCTTCGGTTGACGCCATGGAGAGTCCTGGTGCACCCTCCGAGTGCTCCCTGGGAATGCTGTGTTGCTCCCCAAGAAGAAGGCTCGCCTCCTGGCAAGCCGTGTCGCTACCCGGTGGGGTGTCGTTGATCTTGCCTAGTGGTATCACGTATATACTTTAGGGGTCGGAGGCAACCGTTTTAGGCCCCCCGAAAGGGGAGCTAGCAGGCCCCAGCGCCCCCAGTGGACCCCGCCCCAAAGGGTGCGCCAAGGCCTTCACCGGCACCAGCGTTTTTCATTTCGCCGGGCGCACAATGACGCGAACGCTACCCGTCCGGGTGTCCGACGCCCGGCGCAGCACCGACCGCTTGGCCCAATCCCTGCACGTGTAGGAAGCAACAACCTCGAAATCCAACTCGTACTCGCCCGGGCGATCCAGAACGTACTGCTGCTCCACGAACCCGCCGCCGGCATCCGGCAGCAGCCACCGATCAACGTGGTGAACCGTCTCAGGCGGCGCACGCACCGTCTCGGCACGCGAGCGCAACTCAAAATCGAACGTCTCGCGATTGCGCGACGACTCCTCAAACGTGTACGCGAACTTCAACGTCAACGCCTGGCCGGCCTGCACCTCAATGGTCCGCGCGTCCCCGGGAAGAAAGGTAATGCGCCGCCCCACGCGAGCGCGGGCGACCACGGCCGAACGGGGACGCGGCCCGCGAGGTGCGCGGCGAAAAAGGGTCGTCCGAGCTGGCATGCTTACTCCGACAGGCGCACCACCTGGATGGGGCACGGCGCACGGGCCACCAGGGCCTCCGCCACACTGCCGAAATGGTACTTGCGGCCCAGCTTCCGGGTGCCCAGGACGACCAAGTCCAGGGGGCCCAGTTCGGCCAGAAGCTCCGTCGCCACATCCGTGGCGTCCTGCACGCGGGTTTCAAGCGGCACGCGCCAGCGCTTGGCCATCGATTGCAGGAATTCGAACAATCCATTGGGTGGGCCCGTGGGCGTTGTTCCCACGTGTAGTGCGTAGACCGGCACCCCTAGCGACGCGGCGAATTCAATGGCCCATTCCTGGACTAGGAATTCGCGATCGGTTCCCGCGACCGGAATTACGATCCGGTTGATCGGGACCACGCGCCCCTCTGCTTGGGTTGCCGCAATCTCTTGCTTCATGTGTCACGCCTGCGCGCTAACGCGCATGGTGAAATCCGCATTGGTTAGGGTTAAGCTTTTGCCAGAAGGCCCCGCACGGATGCGGAGGATCCGCGGCCGAGGGGCCGTGGAGGCCCGTTTGCAGCCTGGCGCCACGCGGGTCTACGGCATCACAACGATCTTGCCAAACATTTCGCCGCGCTCCATGCGCGCGACGGCATCGCGGGCCTCCTCCAACGGGAACACGGAGTCGACGATGGGCTTCACCTTCCCTGCGGCAACCAGTTCGAGGCCGCGCCGCAAGTCGTCGGGAGTGCCCATCGTGCTGCCGAGAATCGACAACTGCTTCCAGAAGATCAGCCGCAGATCCATCTTGCCCTCGGGGCCCGTCGTGGCGCCACAGGTGACGAGCCGCCCGCCGACGCCGAGGCTGCGCACGGCGTGGTGCCAACTGGCCTGGCCCACCGATTCGAGGACCACGTCGAACCCGCGTTTGTCGGTCGCTAGGAACGCGGTCTTGGCCCACTCGGGGTCCGCTTTGTAGTCGATGACCATGTCGGCGCCCAACTCTTCGACCAGTTCCACCTTGTCCGCGCCGCCCGTCGTGGCACACACCCAGGCCCCCAGCGCCTTGGCCACCTGAACCATCATGACGCCGAGGCCGCCGCCAGCGCCCAGCACCAGCACGGTCTCGCCGGGCTTCAGGCGCGCCTTGCGGCACATCTGCATCACCGTCAACAGGGTCAGCGGGATCGCCGCTGCCTCATCCCAGGCTAGGTCCGCCGGCTTGGGCACGACGTGGTGGGCCGGAACCACGACCTCTTCGGCGAGGCCGCCCCAGCGGGTCTCGCCCACGATCTGCGGGACCGCGGGGATGATCTGGTCGCCCGTTTCCGGGTCCGCGTCGAAGTTCAGGCCGGAGTTGACGATCACCTCGTCGCCGACTGCGACGGTGCCAGCCTCGGCGACGTCGTCGGCCACCTCGATGACCACCCCGGCGATGTCGGTCCCGCCAACGTGGGGCAGGGGCAGCTTGAGGCCGGGGAAGCCCTCGCGTACGAAGATGTCCAGGTGATTGAGCGCGCACGCCCGCACCTGTAGCCGCACATCCCCAGGACCCATTTCCGGGCTTGGGACGTTGCCGATCTCCAGGTTGTCCAATCCGCCGTGCTCCCGGAAGAACGCCGCTCGCATCGAGGCCGCTACCCGGGCCCCGGTCCTAAGGGCACCGGGCAGGGCACGCCGACGGCCTGCCCCCGCGCGGTCCCGGCGCCGGCCCCGGCAGCGACCCCGGCACCAGGCCCGCCGCCGGCTGCTCCGGCCCGGCGCGTCGCGTTGGCTCTAAAGGGGGGGCGCCCATGCCAGGGCGCTGGTATCATCATGGTTGGTAGGACTGGACTTTTGGCATTGGTATTGATTGCAGCGGCGCTGGCCGGCTGCACATCGGATTCGGGCAGCGAACACAATCACGACGATCACGCGCACGCCGAGGACGATCAGGATGACGGGCCCGCCGGCCCGGACTACCAGAACGGCGGCGCCGACCAGGGCGGCAACGAGCCCGCACAAGGCCCGCGGCCGAAGCTGGAGGGCCGCCCCATCAGCGAACCCGCCGAAGGCAAGCCCACGGTTCCCTCATGGAAGGTCGGGTACAGTTGGAGCTACGGCAACGGCAACGGCGTCGTGCGCAACATGACCGTGGATGCGATCGAGGAGTTTGACGGCGCCATGGCATACCGGATCTTGGTGGACGAGACCCCCAAACCGTCGGGGCCCCCTGGGGCCGACACACTGTGGGTCGACCAGGCGACGCTTGGCGTTGTCGGGTTCGAGATGAGTGGCGAGAAGGCTCCCACGGGCTGCTCCGCCGGGGCATCGTTCCCGATGCGCGACACCGAGCAGACGTGCGAGACGCCGACGCCCTACGGCACGGTCATGGTCAACGAGACCCGCACGATCGGAGGTTGGTTCGAGATCGCCACGCCGAAGGGCGACATTGAGGTGCTCCAGATCGACTTCGACACGCAGCCGGGTCGCCTGACATCCACCTGGTACAGCCCCGAGGCACAGAACCGCGCCGCGTTTGAGGATGGCAGCCACATGTTCACCCTCCTGGACTGGACGATCGAGTAGGCCCCCTTTCGGGGCGGGCCGGGGCGCGCCGGCAGAGCAGGGGCCAGCCGTGCCCAGGGGCCATCGCGGGCCTCGAGCGACCGCGCCACGCAGAGCCTTTGCGCAGCGCAGCCGCGCCGCCAAGGGCCCGCCGCCCGGCCCGGCAGCAAAGGCTGACGCAAGGCCGTCGTGACTCTCGGAACCCCACGCGCAGTGGGGTGGACGGATGAGGGGCCAGCAGGGACCAGCCGGGCCGAGCCCCGCTAGTGCGCGAGAACCGCTTCGCGCTCCTCGATGGGCACCCACTTCTTGCCGAGTTCGCCGGTGAAGTCGGACAGGGGCCGGATCAGCCGGTTGTCGCCGTGCTGCTCCATAACGTGAGCGCTCCAGCCGGCGATGCGGCCGATGGCAAAGATCGGCGTGTACAGGTCCAGCGGGATGCCCATGATGTAGTAGGAGCTGGCCGAGAAGAAGTCCACGTTGGCGTCGAGGCCCTTGAGCTCCTTCATGGAGTTCTGGATCTTGAGGCTCATGTCGTACCACTTCATGTTGCCCGCTTGCTCGCCGAGATCCTTGGACAGGCTGCCCAGGTGGATCGCGCGCGGGTCCAGCGTCTTGTAGACGCGGTGGCCAAAGCCCATGATGCGTTCCTTGGCCGCCAGCTTCTCCTTGACCCACTCGGTCGCGTCCTTGCCGGACTCGTCGAGTTCCAGCAGCATCCGCATGACACCGATGTTGGCGCCGCCGTGCAGCGGGCCCTTCAGGCAACCGACAGCGCTGGTGATCGCGCTGTGGTAGTCGCTGAGCGTGGCGGCCGTGACGCGCGCGGCGAACGTGGATGCGTTGAGGTCGTGGTCCGCGTGGAGGATCAGCGCCACATCCATGGCCCGCTCGGCCGCCGGCGGCGGCATCGCGTCGTTGAGCATGTAGAGGAAGTTGGCCGCGTGGCTCAGTTCCGGCTTGGGGTCGACGGGTTCGAGGCCGCGGCGCAGGCGATGGTAATGAGCTACGATCGTGGCCATCTGGGCGGTGACTTCGATCGCCTTGGCGCGGTCGACATCAACGGTTGCGTCGTCCGCGTCGTCGCGGCCGGCGGCCAGCGCGCTGACGGTCGTCCGGATGGCATCCATGGGGCCCATCGTCTTGGCGACCTTGCGCAGGACGTCCATGCCGCCGGGCGGCAGGGCCCGATGGTCGGCGAGCGCCTTGCGGAACGAGGCGAGTTCCTGGCGCGTGGGCAGGCGGCCTTCCCACAGCAGGAACGTGACCTCTTCGAACGTCGCAGAAGGAGCGAGTTCGTTGATGTCGTATCCACGGTAGGACAGGATCCCCTTCTCACCGTCGATAAAGCAAATGCCGCTCTGCGCCGCGACGACGCCCTCAAGACCCTTGGAAGTGGACATGGATAGTCACCGGCCGGACCGAGGATTCCCTGGGAAGCCCGGGGTCCGGGTTGACAACCGAACCCGCCTGCCGCTTTAGCCCCTTTGGCCGGCGGCCGTCAGCAGCCAGACGGGCCGTTCGATAACAGTGAAGATATTCGGGTTTGTCGGCGCCGGTCGGCCTTGGCTGCGTTTTCCGTCGCCGTCGGGGGCCAGCGGCGGCAACCTGCAAGCCTGAAGACCGGCGGGCAACCTGCCCGCTCGTGGTCGAGCACGAGGGCAACGTCACCGAACCGGCCCCGAGCCCATCCGGCGGCGGCCTCGCCGAGTGGTTGCATGGGGTGGATCTGTGGCTCCATGCCCCCGAGAACCAGTTGCTGGTGCGCTTGCTGGGCACGGCGCTGTTGGCGATCCTGGCCTGGGCGGCCGTGAAGCTGACCGAGCGGGCCCTCACCCGGTCGGCCCGGCGCTATGCCCGGCTGCGCCAACTCGACGAGTACCAGACCAAGGTCATCGTGGGGCGCACCAAGCCGATGCGGCTGATCGTCGCGTTGCTCGTGATGGTCGTGGGCGTGATCACGCTACTGGGCATCTGGGGGCTCCAGACGGCGTTCACGGGCCTGCTGGCCGGCGCCGGCTTCGCGGGCATCGTCATCGGCATGGCGGCCGGCGACACCATCGGTGACGTTATCGCCGGTTTCCTGATCTTTTACAATCATCCGTTCGACATCGGCGACTGGGTCGAGATCGACGGTCTGCATGGTTACGTTGAGGATGTCGCGCTCGGCGCCACCACGCTCCTGACGTTTGACAATGAAAAGATCACGATTCCCAACCGCCTCGTGGAGTCGACGAAGGTCAAGAATTTCACTCACAGCCGCCGGCTGCGGCGCCGCCTGGTGGTCGGGGTCGAGTATGGCACCCGGCTCGGGCTTGCCATGCAGACGCTGGTGGATCTGGCCAAGCAACACCCGGACATCATGCAGGAGCCGGAGCCGCAGGCGGTCACCATCGGTTTCGGTCCCAGCAGTGTTGACCTCGAACTGCGCTACTGGGTCGAACCGGTGCGCTCCAGCGTCATCAAGACCTACACGGACATGCTCCACTCGGTCCACGACACGTTCCGCCGCAAGGGCCTCGCCATCGCGTTCCCCCACATGCAGATCGTGCAGGGCCGCGCGTGGCAGATCTCCGAGGACGGAACCGCCAAGCCGGTGGGGTCGGACCCGGGCCGGCCTGACGCGCCCGCGACCGTGGACTTGGGGGCGCCGCGGCATCCGGATCTGCCCGTGGCGGGTCGGGCCAGCCAAAGTGGGGGTAGCGAGACATGACGGCCTTCGCCGCGGCCCACCGGGGCCTGAGCAGTGAGCACCCGGAGAACACGATCGAGGCGTTCGAGGCGGCCGTCGAGGCGGGGTTCCCGTGCATCGAGCTCGACGTGCGCGCCACGCGCGACGGCGAGGTGGTCGTGCTGCACGACGCCGGCATTGAACGGACCACCAATGGCAACGGCCGCGTGGCCGACATGCGCTACGACGAGCTGCGGGCCTACGACACCGGGGCCGGGCCGGTGCCGCGCCTGGACGACGTGTTTGCGGCCCTCGATCACTGGGAGGGGTTGTGGAACATCGAGATCAAGGACCGGCGGGCCACGGTGGCTGCGCTGGAACTGGCGGAGCACCACGGCGTCGCTGAACACGTGCAGATCAGCAGCATGGACCCGCGCTGCCTCATGGATGCCCTGGAGCGGCACCCCGAGGCGCCGCGGGGCCTCATCGTGCTGGGTCCGCTGGACGTCGAGGACCTGGACGTCGCGGCGAAGGCCGGTTGCTCCTGGATCAACGCCGACCACGATTTCCTCACCAGCAGTGTTGCCGAGGACCTGCACGAGCGCGGCTACCGCATCGGCACGTGGACGGTGAACGACCCGGACCGCGCCCTTGAGTTGATCCGCCACGGGGTCAACTGTATCATCACGGACGAGCGCTCTGTGCTCGAAGCACTCAATCGTCACGAGATGTTGGGTGCGCAGTTCTGAACATTGTGGTGTCGTCGCGCAGGCTTTCCCCTGCCAACGTTCAAGTGTCGCCTGACGGCTACTGAACCGGATCGGCATGTTGGGGAAACCAGACAGAAAAGGGTGGATGTTTTTTGCAAGCGCGGCGATGCTTTTCGCTGCAACGCCGGTCGGCGCCGACGAAACGCCGGTTGACGTGAACCCGCTCGGCGACGCAGACGGCCAACTGGCCGGCGTGAGCGTCACCGGCGACAGCAGTGGCCTCGTGGCCGTCAGCGTGTTCGGTGACGCCGTGGCGACCTACCTGCTCTACCATGCGCCCCCCGTCACGCCGATGGATGTCCCGGGCGGCATGACACTGTACCAGGGCGGCGCGGCCGCCGTCAGCGGCACGGGGGACGCTGCGGGCTACATTGCGGCCAGTGGCACCGGAAACGCAGATGCACGCAACTCTGGCGCTTTGACGCCCGGTGGAATCGCGATTTTTGCGAGCCACCTCCTCGGCTTGAGCGGCACTGGTGATTCCAGTGGCGCGTTCGCCGTGAGTGGCGTGGGCGAGGCGAACGGCGACACGTTCGGTGTTTCCGGCTGCGCGTCGGCTGGCCTCTGTGGCGCCCCGTCGATGACGCCGACCTCGCCGTAGCCAGGCCAAGGCATCGCGGCCCGGCCATGGGGCAGCTTCAATGGCCCGAACCGACAGCATCAAGAGCGATTGAGGCGGCTGACGTCATGTTCGACGCCAAGACGTGTTGGGTCCCGGCGCCCGGCGCCCGGCGGCCATGTCGCTGCCGCATCGGTGGCTGGGGCTGGGGCCGGCGCGTTGACCTTCGTCGAACCGGTCGTGAACCATGCTGCGAATCGCTCTGCTGGTGGCCCTGCTCACGCTTGCGCCGGCCAGCGCGGACCCAATTGCCGTCGCCCCCGGCGACGCTCATGCGCAAACCGTGGCGGTGGCGCTCACCGGCGACGCATCGTGCTCGGCTTCGGGCTGCGTCGCCGTCAGCGTCCTCGGTTCCGCCACCTGCCCCGCGCAGGGTTGCACGACAGCGGCGGGAACCGGAACGGCGTCGTGCCCGATTTACGGTTGCACGGCGATCAGTGTCTTTGGCGACGCCGACGCCTGCGCCGGGTCGTACTACCCCAGCCAGTGCCGCGCCGTGTCGGTGCTCGGCCACGCGGCGGCCTGCTCGGGTGACAGCGGCTTCGGCTGCTTCGCGCTCAGTGCCCTTGGCACCGCCGAGAGCTGCGAGAACCCGTACCTCCGTGACGAGCAGTGCAACGCCGTGGGCGGGGCCCAAATCGCGGGCAACCCCGGCGGCGGCGCGTCGGCGCTGGGCTTCACGATCCGGCCGACGGAGGACGCGCACGGCGACGCGTGGGTGGTCAGTGGCACGGGGAGCGCCGACTGCGACGAGGATGGCTGCATCGCGTTGAGCGGCACCAGTGATGCCACGGCGTGCGAGGGCGGCCAGCATGGCTGCACCGCCGCGAGCCTGGCGGGTCGCGCCGAGGCCTGCGGCGAGGGGTCGGTCTCCTGCACGGCCGTCAGCGTGCTGGGCGAGGCCCGCGCCTGCACCGGCGGCACGGGCGGCGCCGGTGGCTCCAACTGCACGTCCGTCCACCCCGAGCCGCCGGACGACACGTAGGCGCCGACGCCATTCCACGCGAAATGCGCGGGTTTTGCTCTGCTTTTGCAGGAGGGCCCCTGCGCGGCGCACGGCCCCGTGCCCGTGTGGCCGCGTTTTTGGGCCCCCCTTTTATCCGCGCGGCCGCTAGCCTATTGGTGGTTGGCATGAGGCTGGTTTCGTTTCTCCTAGTTGTCGTACTTTTTACGGCCGTATTTGCGCCCGCGTCGGCCGATCCCATCGCTGTGGAACCTGGCGGCGACGCCCGGGGCGACCACGCGGCCATCAGTCTCACCGGCGACGCCACCTGCACCGCGATGCCGTGCGTGGCCCTCTCGGCAACGGGCGACGCCGACGCCTGCCGAGCAGCATCCCCGCCCAGCGAGTACCGGGGTTGCGTGGCCGCCAGCGGCACCGGCAATGCGTCCGCCTGCGACGCCAGCGGCGGCTGGGCCTATTATGGGCAATGCGCAGCCGCCTCGGCAACGGGCGACGCGGCCGCGTGTTCCGGCGGTCGGGGAGCCGGCGGCACCCTGTCAACGGCGGCGGGCTGCATGGCGGCCAGTGCCCTCGGCAACGCGGCGGCCTGCGACGCCATTGACCTTGCCGGCGCCTGCGTCGCCACGAGCGGCGCGGGGGACGCAGCATCCTGCAACGGCGCCCCGTCCAACACGGGCTGCGTGGCCGTGGCACCGGGCGGCGCGGCAACCGTCTGTGGCGGACGGGGCGGCGGCGGAGACGCGGGGTGCCTGGCGGCATCGGCCATCGGTGACGCCGATGCGTGTGGCGCCGGCGCCTTCCAGGTCGGATGCGTCGCGGTGACTGGCAGCGGCAACGCGACGGCGTGCTACTCCTACCTGTCCCAGGGCTGCGCGGCCGCCAGCGGCGCCGGCAGCGCCGGTGCGTGCAACCGCTTCGAGGGCCTGCACGACCACTGCGTCGCCATCTCGGGCGCGGGACCCGCAGAGTCCTGCTGGCGCGAGGGCAACGAAGGTGGCACCCATTGCATCGCCGCCAGCGGGGCCGGGCCCTCGACCGCCTGCTCCGATTCCAGCGGCGAACCGCGCTGGTCGCGTTCCTGTTCGGCGGTGTCGGTGGCGGGCGAGGCCTCCGGCGCCTGCGGCGACCGGCCGGACTTCCTGCCATCGGCGTGTGTCATCCTGGCCCCCGTCGGCGGCTCGTCCGGCTGCGGCGACGCCATCGTGCGCCACGAGGGCACGTGCGCCAACGCGGACGTGGGCAGCTTCGATCCGAGGTAGGCGTCGCGCAAGGGTCCCGGCGCTGCCTCCCCCGTCCATCCCTTCTTATCCTGCCTTCCCCCATGCCGGTCCATGAGTCTCGAACAGCAGATCGCCACGGCGCGCAAGCAGTGGGAGGACTCCACGCTGCGAAAGACGCTGGAGCGGTTCCCGGAGCGCCAGGAATCGTTCCCGACGATCAGCAACGTCCCCGTCGAGCGCCTGTACGACTGGAACGACCTGGACCGCATTGGCTTCGAGGCCGAGCGGGACCTGGGCTACCCCGGCGAATTCCCCTACACCCGCGGCGTCCACGCCACCATGTACCGCGGGCGCCTGTGGACCATGCGGCAATTCGCCGGCTTCGGCACCGCCCGCGAGACCAACGGGCGCTTCAAGTTCCTGCTCAGCCAAGGAACAACCGGCCTCAGCACCGCCTTCGACTTCCCGACGTTGCAGGGCTTCGACTCGGACCACGAGTTCAGCCTCGGCGAAGTGGGCAAGGTGGGTGTCGCCATCGACTCCCAGCAAGACATGGAGACCCTGTTCAAGGGCATCCCGCTGGAGGACGTATCGGTCTCGATGACCATCAACGGCCCCGCGCCGGTGGTCTGGGCGTTCTTCCTGGGCGCCGCCGAAAAACAAG
>JBFJYU010000097.1:0-10172 GCA_041622435.1 Thermoplasmatota archaeon
CCGCCCTCAATCGATCGCCACGGACTAAGAGAGTCTCGCGCGCGGCCGGGCCCGCGCCGCCGTGGATGTGCGTTGCACCCTTCACCTGGTCGATGAAGAAGTCGGTGTCGCCGATCATGCTGCGCCCAGGCCGGTCCGGTCGGCGAGTTCGCGGTCCGCCTGCTCGCGGCCCTCGCGCACGGCGTCAGCCAGCCGGTCCGCGGCGGCTTCGGATAGGGTTCCGGCCAGGTCGCGCCACGTCACTTCCGGCACCAGGCGCCGGATGAGCTTGCTGAAGCTCTCGCCCGGCAACTTGTGGTGAGCCAGTCGCTGGTACGCGTCGTCCGTGATCGTGATCGTTCGGACTGCCATACAAGAGTATGTGCACGTACGTGTACTTTTGAGTTTTGAGGGATTGGGGGAGGGACGGGCCGGCTCCGGGGCGGCTTCGCCGCCCCCGAAAATCGCGGCGCGATGAGTAACGGCTTGTTCGCGGCGGCCCCGGCGCCAGCCTTGTCAAGCGGGCAGAGCCAATGCCACCCACCACCCCCATAACCCCCTCTGAACTCGCGCCGAGCGTGGCCGACCCCATCACGGAGGGCTCAACCCGCATCTTCGCGCCCGAGGGCAACCCCGAAGTCGGGCCGGGTACGAAGAAGATGGGCGAGGCGTTCTACAACCCGGCCATGGGGCTGAACCGCGACCTGTCGGTGCTGCTGGTGGCCGACTACGCGGCTCGCCGGGGTCGCGAAGTGGACTTCGCTGACGCGCTTGCGGGCACGGGGGCTCGTTCGCTGCGGGTGGCCAACGAGGTCGCCGGGGAGGTGCGGGTTCACGCCAACGACGCCAACCCGTTCGCGGTGGCGGCCATCGAGCGGGGCCGGGCGGCCAACGGGGTGGCGCCGGAGCGGCTGTTGGCGAGCAACCGGGAGGCGCACGCGTTTCTGGCGGCGCGCCGTTACGACGTGGTCGATCTCGACCCGTTTGGCAGCCCGATGCCTTTTCTGGATGCGGCCGTCCGGGCGACGCGCCATGGAGGGCTGGTGTGTGTGACGGCCACCGACACGGCGGCCCTGGCGGGGACGTACCCCCGCGTATGCCGGCGCCGCTACGCCGCCGACCCCCTGTTCAACGTGCCTTGGCGGCGGGAGGTTGGCCTTCGCATCCTCGCGGGGGCCGTCGTTCGTGCGGCGGGCCGGGCGGATCGGGCGGCCGAGCCCGTCCTGTGCGTTGCCCACGACCACTGGATGCGCGTCGTCGCGAAACTGAGCGACGGGCGCGGCGCCGGCGACCGGGCGTGGAAAGGATTGGGGTATGCGTGGCAAGACCCCGACGGTACCCCGCGCACGACACCCCACCGGGGCGAAACCCCCCGCGGCCCCGACGTCGCCGGCCCCCTGTGGCTCGGACCCCTCCACGACGCGGACCTCGTCGCCCGGATGACGGCCGATGCCGACGGGCGGGCGCTGGCCAAGCCTGTTGCCACCCCGAGGCTACTGGAGCTGCTCGCCGATGAGTCCAATGCCCCTCCCTTCTGGTGGGATCTCGGCGACATGCAGGCCCGCTGGGGCGCGCCCCAGCCCCGGCGCCGGGATCTCATCGCACGACTGCGCGCGGCGGGCCACCAGGCGGGCCGCAGCCACATCGAACCCCAGGCCGTTCGGACCACCGCCGAGGCGGCCGAAATGCGCCGGGCCTGGAGCGACCCGGACGGCAAAGCATAACGGACTCGCAAAGCGTTTGCCAGCATGTGCTCCAGTTGTCCCGCGGGATTGCGCCATTTCTCATCGTCTTGATGCTGGGCCCGCAGGGTGGCTTGGCCCAGTTTGGCACCCCAGTCGGGCCCGGCGGGGCGGACTACGTCCCGGCCCTATCCAGCCTGGCGGGCGCGAGCACCTGCCGCAACGGCTTCGGGGACCCCGCGAGCCTCGTCGACGACCCGGTTTACCTCTCGCTGGCGGGGGTTCCCGCAAGCAACGACATCCGCATCACGGAGGCTCTCGGCCACCCGGCCTTCACGCTCGTGGCTGACGCCGATGTCGCCGAACGGCTCGGCGCGTACGCCGCTTGCACGCCGTTTCAGGCGCTGGCCCAGGATGCCAACAGCGACGGCGCCTACGACCCCGGCGAACCGGTTTGGGCCGACGCCGACGGTAGCGGCACGCTCACCTTCGGGGATGTGCGCCTTGTCCCGTCCGCCGCCGGCGCTGCGGGAACCCTGGTTTTGAACGGCCACAGCGACCTGGTCGCCTACGCCGCCACGGCTCGCGCCGGGTTCGGGCCCTCCTTCCTGCAGTTCCTTGACGCCGACGCGACGGGATTCCTGTCGCCGGGCGACGCGGTGGTGCTGAGCGTGCGCGCCCCACTGGCCGGCGGCGCCGTGCTCGGCATCGGCGACCTGATCCTGGTTGCACCCCCTGCTCCTGACACGCCCGCCCCGCCGGGCCCCGCGGAGGACGGCCCCGAGCCCACGTCCGTCCTGTTGGGGCCCAGCGGGCCGGCCGGCACCTGGATCTGGACGCAGCCGGGCGATGAGGCGGCCGGCCTCACGTGGCTCGACGCGCTCGGCATCCCGTACCACCGCTACCCCAACCTCGGCATGGCGGCATTCGAGGCGCCGACGGCCTTGGCCCACGCCCTCGCCGCGGCTTTCGGCGGCCAGGTCTGGCCCAACGAATCCTATGAGCTCCACCTCGACAAGTCCGTGCCGTACATCGAGGCGGACCGCGTCCGTCAAGTGACGGGCAACCAGCGCGACGGCCCCACGGTCGTCGTCGTCGACACCGGCGTCGACTCGTTCCACCCCGATTTCCAGGACGGCAACCTCGCCGCCAACGTGCTCGCCCTGCGCCGCGGAGGCCTCGTCGTCGGCACCCTCGATCAGGGCATCGTCATCGACGCCGCCGGCCACGGCACCCACGTGGCCAGCATCGTCGCCGGCACCGGCGCCGGAGGCGGCCGCTTCGACAGCAACGCGGGAAAGTACGTCGGCGCCTACGCCAACGGCCGCGTCGCCAGCTACCAGGCCAGTTCACCGTCGGGCCCCGACGACGAGCCCCGCGTGGACACCGTCGCGGCGCTGGAGGCCTTCGACTGGGCCATCGACAACCTGGAGCGATACGACATCCGCGTCGTCACCAACTCCTGGGGCCAAGCCGGCGATCTCACCGCGGACCACCCGATCAACCAGGCGACGCTGCGGCTCTACCTGCGCGGCATCGTGGTTGTCTTCTCCGCCGGCAACTCCGGCCAGGACGGGCCCGGCTCCCTCAACCGTCACTGCCTGGCCCCCTGGGCCCTGTGCGTTGCGGCCGGCGACCTGTCGGGCAGCCGCGCCAGCTTCAGCTCCGTCGGCCGGCCCGCCGGCCCCGGCGTGGATGCGTACGATCACCCCGACATCTCGGCGCCCGGCCTGTTCATCCACGCCGCCAACCCCGTGAGTCAGGCGGACCTCGTCGGCGGCGTCCAAGGTGCCCTCACCGGCGGCGGCCTAAGCGGTGAACTCTACCTCGATCGCTCCGGCACCAGCATGGCAGCACCCCACGTGGCCGCCGTCGCCGGGCTGCTCCAAGCGGCCAACAGCGCCCTCTCGCCGGATCAGGTCATGGACATCATCGCGGCCACGGCCGATCCCATGGCGGACCCCGTCTGGCGCGTGGGGACCGGGTACATCAACGCGCGCGAGGCGTACAACCTAGCCGTCAGCACCGTCGGCAACCGCGAAGCGTTCCTCGCCGGCCAGGAAGTCAAGTACGCCGGCGTCCTCTCGGGGGACCCTGGCTTTGAGAACGACCCCGTGAGCGTCGGGTACGACGCCGAGACCCGGCCGCCGCCATTGATCCTTGAGGCGCTCGAAGAGGTCTGGATCGTGCAGCCGCTGGCGCTGATCCTCCTGGCCATGGGGTCGCTGGCCGTCGTCACCGGGCTCCAGTTCCGTCGCCGCTAGGGCGTCGCCCGTCAGCCGTTCAGGCGTCGCCCATGACGAATCCAACCCCCTCTTCCTCGGGGTCGGCGGGGATCACCTGCGGCCGAGGCGGCGGCGGAAGCAAGTGCCGGGGCCCGGCAACGCTCGCGGCGAACACGCCGGCGGCGGCCGCGTAGCCCGCAATGTAGGTCGCCACGTTCACGGCGCCGCTGCGTTCGGCCGCGATGAAACGCCACACGACGCCGTCTGCACCACCGTCCAGTACATGCCCCGACAGGGACCACGTGCCCAGCAGCGCGAACACAAGGAAACAGGCGCCGGCGGCTGCGTAGATGCCGAAATAGGCGACCACCAGGGGTCGATCCAGCGCCGGGCGCCACTGCGCCATCCCGTACAGAAACAAGCCCGTCAGGGTGACCAGTGTCCCGAGGATGCCTCGCCCGACCGGGTCGTACCAAGTCGTCGGCGCTTCCACGCTGACCTGAACGCTGTGCTCGCCGCGACCCACGTCCGTCGAACTGAAGTCAACGCCGGCCAGCAGGTACAAGCCACCCAGCAGAAGGGGAAGCCACAAGACCACCGCCGGCAGCCAGGCGGGTCGTCCGCCGCGTCGGGACACCACACGCAGGTACTCCCGCAGCGGCTTAAGGGGGGTCCGGTGGGTGCCTCCGGCTGGCTCCTTACTCCTCAGAATCGTCACTCACCGGGCGATATCCCTTCGCCACCAGGTAGACCTCACTGCTGGTCTTGCGGCTGGCTGGCGGGTGGTACTGGCGCACGTACCTGAAACTGGAGCGCACGGTCTCCCGGAAATCCTGGAAATCCGCACCCTCGAACACCTTGCACACGAACGCGCCCCCCGGCTTCAGGTGCCGGTGGGCGAAACGCAGCGCCATCTCGCACAAGTGGACGCTGCGAACCTGATCCACGTTGTAATTGCCGGACATGTCGGGTGCCATGTCGCTGACCACCGCGTCCAACTGCTCCCGCCCGGCTGCGTCCAACTCGGCCGCTAGGCGCTGGTGCGTTTCGGGCTTGGTGAAGTCGCCCTGGATCATGCGCGCCCCCTCGATCGGCGCGACCCGCTGCAGGTCCACGCCAATCACGATTCCCTTGGGGCCCACCAGTTCGACCAGCACCTGCGCCCAGCCGCCGGGGGCACAGCCCAGGTCCGCGACCGCGTCGCCCGCCTTGGGGAACCCGAAGCGTTGCTGGATCTGCTTCAGCTTGTACGCGCTGCGGGCGCGGTAACCCTCGCGCTTGGCCTGCTTGTAGTACCCCTCGCGGCGGCGTTCCTGGTACCAACGGGTGGCCACGGACGCCGCGACGGGGGCCTTGTCCTTCAGGCTTGCGGGCTACATGCCCTCGTTGTTTTCCAGCAACGGCGGGTTTTCGACCGCCTCTTGGCACACCGGGTCGGTGATTCCGGACTCGAAAACGTTGTCGGTGATCTCCCACGTCACCTCAGCGTCAAGGTAGCGGGCAAAGACCCCACAGTCGTAGCCGGACCCAAACACGTTGCCGACGACGGCGGCGTGGGAATCCTTGATTTGCCGAAGGTCAATTCCAAACACCTCATAGCGGCAACTGATCGGGTCCGTTGACAGCCCCGTGCAGGCCCAGCCAAGGGCACCCCACGAAACCTCGTTGCCCTCAATGTTGACCTCCGCCTGACGCGTCGTCCAAACGAAGACCGAGCGCCGCAACTCGACAGGTTCCACCGAGTTCGTGCCGGCAGGATCCCGCTCGTTCGTCGTGATCACGTTGTTCACGATGTCAATCCAGCCGTCGTTGTGCCAGGGATGGTAGTCCCGCCACTCGTAATCCAGGGTGTAAGGGTCGAAGGGCGTCTCGGAGCCGTCGGGCTCCAGTTGCTCGATCCGCTCCGGGTTGAACATGTCAATCTTGATGCGGCCGCTGCGAATCTCGTTGCCCTCAATCTTGAGCCATGTCTGGTGCCGGTGGGGCTCGTTCAGGTGCTCCTGGTTCTCCGACCCGGAGATGCGGTCGTCGACCCGGTGGTTCTGGTCCTCGAAGCGCAGCCCGTAGCCGTCGGCGTCGTCAATGACGTTGTCAACGAAATGCACCCAGTTCCAGCGTTGCTCGTGGTTGTGGTGCTTCATTTCCCGGTCGGGGTCGTCGCCGTGGTAGTGGTTGCGCTTGCCGTAGAAGCCGGTGCCGTGGTAGTGGCCGTGGAAGTCAAAATCAACGGAGCCCCAGAACGTGTTGTTGTGGAACCGCGCCTGGTAGTAGCCGTCGAAGTTCGCAATGCGGTGGGGCAGAATCCCCGAGCGCTCCGGGAAGGGGTTGTTGTCGCCCGTCTGGCTGCCCACCGTGTTGTGGCGGAATTCGCCCGAAAAATGGCGGAAAATGTTGATGAATTCGAATTCGTTTTCCTCGAAAATTCCAGCCGTCGCGTACCCGGTGCGTTCGCTCTCCATGTTCACCAGCGTGTTGGCGACATGGTTGCGGTAAACGTGCACGCAATCGCCGTTGTAATTGAGTTGCAACAGCGCCATTTCCATGTCTGGTTCCAGCGGGTTGGAGCCGGTGTCGTGGGCGCTGAAGTAGTTGTTCCGGACGATGAAGCAGGCGTCGGTGTTCTGGATCTTGAGAACGTCCTGCACATGGATGCCCTCGATGATGTACGGGTCCTCAGGCGTACCCGAACCGGGGATGTCCAGGGCCGGTCCGTCGATGACGATGGGGTCGGCCCACGCGTCGTCGCTGAGAATCCGGATGGCCATGTACGCCGGCATGTTCAGCGCGTCCGCATAAGTGGGGATCGCTCCCTGTGGCTCATGGAAGAACGCCTCAGGGAGATCACGGCCGCTTTGGTTGCAGGGCTTGTGAGCCTCAAGGGACGTGGCTGGGTCGTGGGTGTGGGCGTGGCCGTCCCCGATGGCGTGGTCGTGCGGAGGGAGGTACAGATCGCACTTCTCCAGCGCATGATCGGTTCCCTCGTGACCTAGGGCGGCGAACGACCCCAGCAGCAGCACGGCTAGGCTTAGTACAACGAAACCGGTGGACCGCATGGTTTCAGAAAGGTACCAGGTCAGCGGTAGGGGTTATCGTTTTTGGCTGAAACGGTTACGCCCCCCGGCTTTACAATTAAAGATACCCGGTTACCGCAGCCAATGGGGTGCAGCATCGAAGCTCCCCATGGCAAAAAAAATCGGAAAAACAACGGATTATGGCCGTTTGAAGCGTCATATTTGCGCCCGCCCGGTCGCGGCGGCCAGGCCCCGGCGGGCTCGGCTGGGCGCGGGCTTGCTCGCCGCTGGACGAGGGAGGCTGCCGGCAAGAAACGGAGGATGAGTGGGGTAAGGAGATCCAGGATTATTCGCCGTCCGGTCGATTCTCGACGGATTCGTCGTAGAAGACCGGGTGCTGGGCGCCGCCGAAGTCATTGCCCGAGAGGCGCCAAACGGTCAGTGAGTCGAGCTCGTGGGCGCGCACACCGATGGTAAAGCCGGTGGCCGTATTGTCCTTCACCGTGATGTCCGCGTCACTGATCTGGCGCAGGTCGATCGCCGAGGGTTCGACGTCGTTGTAGCCCCAGAGGTTGTTGACCGCCGACAGGGGGCCGGAGTTGCGCTCCATGGGCTTGGTGCTGATCGTGTTGCCCTCGATGGTGACCTCGACCTCCTTGGCCGCGAAGACACGCAGGGCGGCCATGCGCTCGAAGGCGTCGTTCCACCAAGGCATCTCCAGGCCCAGGGTGTCGTCGGCCGGCGGGGCCTGGAACTCGATCGAGTTGTCGATGATCTCAAGCCAGCCGGGGTTGCGCGTGTAGTGGTTGCGGTCGTCGGCGTTGAACACGTCGATCACGAGGCCGGCGTCGACGATGGCGTTGCGGGCCAGCACGACGCGGGTGAAGTGCTGGTGGTCCAGTTCCAGGTCGTCCTCGTCCTCGGACCGGGCGGTCCGGTCGTCGCCGGCGTGATTGCGGTCCTCGTAGCGGAGGCCGTACCCCTCGGGGTCGATGACCTCGTTGTCGGTGAAGAACACGCTCGTCCAGCGCAGGGTGTGGTCGTGGGCCATGTCCCGGCTCATTTCCTCGCCATGGTAGTGGCTGTGGGGGGAGTAGAAGCCGGTGCCGTGGTGGTGACCGTGAAGGTCCAAGTCGACGGAGCCGTAGAACGTGTTGTGGTGGATGAGTCCCTGGTTGAAGCCGTCGATGTTGGCGACTCGGGGGTCCTCGCCGAACAGCCACGGCACCGTCTCGAGGACAGCGTCCCACATGGAGTCGGACGTGCGGGGGCCCACGATGTTGTGGCGGAATTCGCCGTCGTAGTGGCGCAATTGGCCGATGAACTCGATCTTGTTGTGCTCGAGCAGGCCGCCGGTGGCGTAGCCGGTGCGGTCCACGTTTTCGTTGACGCGCAGGTCGCGCACGAAGTTGTGGTGGACGTGGACACACTGGGCGTTCCAGTTCAGCGTGAGTTGGCCGCCGATGTAGTTCTCCTTGACGATGAAGCAGGAGTCGGTGTCGGCGATGAACAGGTCGCCGGTGACGTAGTAGCCGGTGATGACGAACGGGTCTTCGAGGGTGCCGGAGCCGGTGTTGATGCCGGCCTCGGGGGTCGCGTCGGAGTCGCTGCGGATCACGATGCTGCGCACCTCGGTCATCGACCGGGCGTCGCTGGCGGTCGGGACCTTGCCCTCGGCTTGCGGGAAGCGCGGGCGCTCCATGCCGAGTTGGTCGTCGTGGGCGTCACCCGCGGTTCCTCCGTTGAGGTTCGCTTCGTCGGCGCCGGCGCCGGTGTGGCTGTGGCCACCTGAGCTGGTCGCGGCCGGTGGCGTGTATTCGGGCACGCCGGCCATGGCAGTTTCCTGGCTCGCCTCGTGGTGCGCCGTGGGGGCGTCCGCGTCGGCGAAGTTTGATTGCAGGGCGATGCCGGCCAGCGCCGTAAGGGCCAGCGCGGCCGCGACCACGAAAGTCAGGGTGACGGGTTTCTTCATGGAACCACTCCAGCCCTTGACCCCACTCAAATCATACTTAAGTCGTATGGTGCCCCCATCTGAAAGACGGGTCCATTTCGACAGGACATCGGCGATGCGGTGTCGAAAGGCCCCCGCTCGCCCTGTCGGAAGCGACACGTCTGGCGCCGGGGCCGCCCCGTGCAGACGTTCCATCGCGAAACTGGGCCTGGGTGCCCGCGCAGCGGCACTGTTTGGGATGGGCGCGCCGTCGGCGCAGCGGGGGCGGCTGCCCCGCGCCTGCTGGCTCAGGGCCGGCCGGACGGCGGGCCAGGCCTGGGGGCGGCCGGTTGTCCGCAAGTTCTTTTCAGGGGTGCCCTTCGGCGACCCCGATGCGAGCCCTGGTGACCGGTGCCGGAAACCCCGTGGGGGAGGCGATCGTGCGCGCGCTGTTGAAGGACGGCCACAATGTCCGCCTCTTTGGCGGTGGCCCTGAATTGCAGGAGCGCTTTGCCGGCCAGGGGCCCGGAGAAGTCCGTTGGCACCCCGGTCGCTTGCAGGTCGGCGGCAGCATCGAGCCGGTTCTCAGCCAGCGCGAGGTGCTCATCCACTGCGCCAACCTGGACGTGTACGGCCACAAGGTCGCACGGGCCGACCGCCACGACGCGGCCGGCCAGATCGAGCGCGGAACCCTGTACACGCGCTACGGCGCCGAGCGCGAGATGGTGGATGTCTTCGTTCACCTGGAGCCAGCGGCCCGGAAGGGCGACGCGTTCAGCGAGGTCCAGAAGGCCGCGACGGAGCACGTTCGCGCCACGCGCGGCGCCACGCAGGTGGAAATCGTGACCGTGGACCTGGCCAGCCCCGACGCCGCAGTCACGCGCGTGCTGGGCATCCTGAAGGCCATGAACTACTACGGCCTGCCGCCCGGGAAGCAGGCTGCTGTTACGGCTTAGGCCGGTGAAACCGAACACGCCTCGGCCTGTTCCTAGCGTTCCATAGCCGCCTGACTGCATGGTGCCCCATGCACGAAACGGCGCGTCCGGTCCAGTGTAGCGTGAGCCTGTCCGACGACGAGGCGCAACTGTTGGCCCAACTCGGCGAAGCCTTGGAGAAAAGCGCGGAGGAGGTCTTGCGGGAGGGGCTCGTCGAGGTCGCGTTGCGCTTTGAGAGGCGGTGGGATCGACGCGTGGCTCGGCCTGTCGACGAGGTTGCCGCTGGCATTACGGGGTAGGTGCTCCTGGCCGCGCCCGCCGCCCCGGGCCGCCGCCGCTCAAGGTCTCGGCCCGTTCTGGTTTGTTTGAACCGCTGTTCAGCCGCCGTCTCGCCACGGGTTGGTCCCCGG
>JBFJYU010000098.1:0-9845 GCA_041622435.1 Thermoplasmatota archaeon
GCAACCGCCAGCTATCCGACGCGGGTGCCCTTGACGCTCTTGCCCTTCAGGGCATCCAGCAGGCGCCCACGGACGGTGCCGTTGATGATCAGCGTCGGGCAAACATCGGCGACCGCCATGGCACGGCGAACCTTGCCAAGCATCCGCTCGGTCACGTCGGCGCGGCTCCCGCCAGCGACCGTGGCTTCGGCCGAACCCTCCATCCTGGCAAGCTCGTCGGGGCCGACGCGGGCCAGAAGGCGGGCGTCGGGGTCCAGGGACGGGTCGGCGGAAAACACGCCGTCGACGTCCGTGGCGTACACCGCCAGACGAGGATCCATCTCGCTCGCGAGGACCTCCAGCAACTCATCGGCGCTGACGACCCGCCAACCCAGATCGGCGTCACGCACCAGCGTCCCGGCCAGGATGGGCGTGTAGCCTTCCTCCAAAAGGGTCACGATGCGCTGAACCGGCAGCCCCAGCAACGCGTCCCCCTCACTCGTGCAGTGGAGGTGCACGGGCACCGGGATCGGCCGCAGGCCCGCCCCCACGGCAACCGCCGTCACCTCCGCCATGAGCAACTGCACGCCGGCCAGGGTTTCCGAGACACCGGCGCGCGCCTCGGCGCCAACGCGCTGACGACCCAGGCGGTGCCGCGCCGCCGGCGGGTGACCATAACCACCTGCGCCGTGCAGAACCACGGCCGGCACGCCAGACTTGGCGACCTCGGCCAGCAGGCGCTTGGCCACCGCCCGGCGGAAGACACGCTCACGGCTCTTGTCGGTCAGAATGCTGCCGCCGAGTTTCACCAACGCGGGCTTCGACACGGGCCGGCAACGCCCTGGCGGGCTTAACTACAACCGCCTAGGCTTCCGTGGCCACGCCGTCGAGCGCATTGGCCATCAGGTCGTGCCAGGCGACCCCGGGCTGGCCGAGCTTGACGATGAACGGCGCGCCCCCAGCCTCGGTGATCGCGGCGGCAACCGCCTCTGGCCGGTCCGTCAGTGCAACCATCGAACCCCCGCCGCCGGCGCCGGTCATCTTGGCACCCAGCGTGCCCGGCGTCGCGCGCGCCGCCTCCACCAGACGCTGTACGGCCGGGTGGTTGACGCCCAGCGTGTGCAGGGCCGCATGGTTGCGGTCCATAAGGCGCCCAATGGCCTCCCAATCCTCCGATCGCAGCGCCGGAACCGCCTCACGCGTCAGGGCCGCGATGTCATCAAGGGTCTCCCGCACGACCACGTTCTTGCGCACGGCGCGGGCGACCTTGGCCACCTCAACGTCCGTTTTGCCCTTGACGCCGGAGTTCCCAACCACAACCGTCAGTTCCGGCATCGCGATGCGCTCCACGGTCCACGAGCGCTCGCCGGCGGTCACCTCCCAGAGGAGCGATCCAATCCCCGGCGGGGTCTCGGAGCCGGCAATAGCGATGCCGCCGCCAGCCGTCGATGCCGACGTGTCCGTTGGACTGCCACCGCCCTGCGTGGCCCGCTCCACCGAGAAAGCATCCTGGGCCAGCACATCGAGGCCGTCGCGGTGCTGCAAGCGATTCAGGGCGCCCACGGCAGCCACGGTCAGCGCCGCGCTGCTGCCCGTGCCGCTAGCGCTCGGCACGCCACCCTCCGTCTGCAAGCGCACCGGGTCCTCGCGGCGCCACGATAACTCCACCGCCTTGAGGAGGTACGAGTGGTAGCGCTCGTGGATCCGGAAGCCGTTCACGGTGAACCGATCGCCACAGCAATCGACCTCCACGGCCGTGCGCAGGTTGATCGCCGAGGCTAGCGCCGGATGGCCATAGACGACGGCGTGCTCGCCGAAGAGGATCACTTTCCCGGGTGCCGAGCAGATGGCCCGCAGGTCAGCCAATCCATCCAATAGGTTCCACGACGGGCCCGAGGGTGAAAAGCGGCGCGGTCAAACCGTAGTCCCAAGGGGGCCTCGCCGCCGCCTCGTGCGAACCCCTCGGACCCGTCCCGGGAGAGCGCCGCGAACAGGGGAAAGCGTCAAGCGGCGGGGCCGGCTCGAACGGCCGACCGCCATGGTGTGGCCCGAACCTGGCACCCTTCCAGCCCTGGCCGCCGTCGCCGTCCCCAACCAGACAGCGCCGGCCCCCGCGGGCGCCGCAGCGTGGTGGCAGATGGCGGGCCTGGCCGGCGTCGTCGTCATCGGCATCGCCGTCATCTGGCTCCTCGTGAGGCGAACCAGGCCAAGCGACACGCCCCCCATGACGTTCATGGAGCACTTCGAGGAGCTTCGCCGCCGCCTGGCCGTCGTCGCCGCCGCCTGGCTCCTCGGGACCATCCTCTCCTTCACGGTGCGAATCGATCGCGGCCCCGGTCTATGGCCATCCTTCTCCCTGGCCGTCCAGGACAACCTCGCCGCCCAGGTGTTCCAGCGCATCGCGACACACCTCGTGCCGGAGGGCGTCCAACTGGTCGTCACCCGGCCCATCGACGGCTTCGTGGCGCAACTCTCCATCGCCGGCGGCATCGGCTTCATCGTGGCCCTGCCCGTCCTGCTCATCCAGGCCGGCCTCTACCTGGGACCCGCGCTGCACGCCCACGAACGCCGCGCCCTCAAGTGGGCGTTCGGCCCCTTCCTAGTCCTCTTTGCCGCCGGCGTCGCCTTCTGCTGGTTCCTGGTCCTGCCGCTTCTGCTTGTCACCCTGTACGGCTACGGGACGGCGCTCGGCGCCCAACCGCTGCTTGTCATCAGCGACCTCGTCGGCTTCACGATCACCATGATCGTCACCTTCGGCCTGGCCTTCCAGGCGCCCCTGGTCATGTACATCCTCGCCCGGGTCGGCATCGCCAACGCCGCCACCTACGCACGCCTGTGGCGCCACGCGATGGTTGCGATCCTGATCTTCTCGGCGGTGATCACCGACCCGACCGTCATCAGCCAGGTGCTGGTGGCGGCTCCGCTGGTTGCCCTGTACTTCCTCGGCATCCTTGCAGCCCGGACCGTGCCAGCGGCCCGCCGCGAGTAAAACAGCGCACCAAAGCACACCTATGGGGCACCAACGGGGCCGCGCTGGGCGGCACCCGGCCTGCGGAGCCCCGGGGAAGCTGGAGCTACGGTAACCTTCCGTGAACCGTCCACAGAGCCCGGTGCTGGGCCCCGCATGCGCTGGCACAACCGCGCGCATGCGGCGCCCTGGCCGCGCAGCGCCTAACGCCGCCGCATCACGACAACGACCGCTATGATGAGACCAATGGTCACCGCGACGATGAACATCCACACCCACATCGGCACGGAACGGTCCTCTTGCAGGCCAGGCGGCCCCTCGTCCTGGAGGTCTGCTGAAGAGCCATCCTCCTTCCAGCCCGGTTGCAGCACCGGGTCCTGGTCGCTGACAAAGCCCTGAGACAGGTCCGAGCCAACGAAGTACGTGACCTTGTAGATCGTCGTGGGGTCGGCATCAATGTCCGAGAAGCTCGTAACACCTGGCCCAACAGTCGCGATCGTGCGCCACGGACTGTTCTTCGCGTGAATCTGGAAGCCGAGCACCTTCACGATGGGCGGAAGGTCCGGTAGCGACCACACGACAACGTTCGTGTTTCCGACGCGCACGATGCGGGCCGGGACGTTGAAGGAGGGCTTGCTGCCCGCGTCGGCCGGGTCGGTTCCGAGCTCAATCTCAACCGAATCCGGCACACCGTCGCCGTCCGTATCGGGGCCCAGGCCGTCCGAGGAACCGCCGGTGCCGTCAGTACCGTCACCGGTTCCGCCGGTGCCACCACCGCCGCCACCGCCGCCACCGCCGCCACCGCCACCGCCGCCGCCCGAGGTCGGGTTGGGCGTGAACGTGCGGCTGCGGGGCGAATTGAAGTCGCCTCCCAGGGGAGAGTCAACCACCAGCACCGCTTGGCACCGCTCGCCAGCGCCGAAACCGGCTGCGGCAAGGCGGAACGTGTAGGTCAAGTCCTGGCCGGGGGCGCCCTGGACGTAGCCGAAGCCGTAGCCGTAGCCGTTGGCCAGGAAGCCCGTGTCGCCGGTTTCGTAGCCGTATCCGGAGAGCGGATCGAAGCCGAAGCCGGTCTGGTAGCCGCCGAGGTAGCCGCTGCCGAACCCGAAGCCGAAGTTGGTCAGGGTGCCAGACACGCGCGCGTTTCCGCTCGTGAAGGTGTCCGGGGGCAGTGCTGTTCCATCGACGAGGAACGCCTCAACGAAGGTTCCGCCCTGGCATTGCAGGACCAAAATGATCTGGTCAATGGGGATGAGATCATCCGTCTGGAACGTCAGGGTTGCCCGAATGCGGCCCGTGTCACTGTCATAAGCCGGCTGACTGATTTGCAGGGCTTGAACCGGCATGGCGAGGAGCAGCACGCCGCTTGCGACGAGACTGCCCACGACGAACGCGGTCAAGATACGGTGGCGACGAGTATTCCCCATAGCTGACGCTTCCAATTGCCGACGTAGAATGGGCCTCGACTTAACCGTGACCCTAAGCGCCGAATATTTTTACCCGGCGCCGGGCAGCCAGTGGGCGCCGGCCGCAGCGGCGCCGGCGAGCGCGGCCATCGCGGCGTGCCAGGCGGCAGGGTGCATGCGTTTGGCCAGCGGCGCGACGGCGGCCAGTTGGACCGCGCAGACCGCGAGTGCAAGGCCGAGGGCCTGCGCCTGGCGGACGTTGACCGAAAGGAGGGCAGCGGATGAGAGGGCGAGCAAACCCAGCCCCGCCGCAGGCCAGCCGAGGGCTCCGAGATCGCCGGCCCGATGCACGACGGTGAGGGCGGCCCCCTGTGCGGCGGCGAGGCCTACCAGCACCGCCAATCCGACGGCTTGAAGGACGCCCCGCGCCGGCGTGGTGGCGCCGGGAAGTTGGTCGACGAGCAGGGTTGCCGCGACGAGCAGGAGGCCGGCGGCCAACAGGTTGGCATGCAGGAGGCCGCGGACGCTGTCTGGCGTCGGTGGAACCCAGCGCAGGAGCACGGCCGTTGCGGCGATCAGAGCCGCCAAGATGTAGGGCCCCGCCAGCAGGACCGAACCGCTGGCCACGACGGCGACGGCCGCTGGCAGGAGCGCTAGGGGTAGCAGGGTTGGCGGCAGGTGCGCGGCGCCCAAGATGCCGAGTGGGGGCCACGCCAAGCCAGCGAGCAGGCCCGGTGCCGCCCGGGCGCGTGGCATCCATGCCGTTGCGACCAGGACGGCGGCGGCGAGCAACGCGCGCAGTGGGTCGAGGAGCAACGCGGTGGGCCCGGCTGCGACGACGAGGGCCGAGACCCAGGCGCCGCGGGGGTGCCAGACGCGGGCGGCGGCGACGCCGACGGCGATGGCGAGCACGACGGTGGCCATCCGGGCGGCCGCCGGAGCGGGCACCAGCAGGGCGGGGAGGGACGCGATGGCGACGAGGATGTAGGCCGGCCACGTCAACGGGCGGGTATGCCCACGGGTCATGACGCCTCCCGCTCCTCCCGCTCCTCCCAGTCCAGCAGTTGGCCGACGGGAACGGGGAGGAGTTCGTCGGCGCCGGCGGCCTCGCCGCGCAGGGGGTTGCCCCGCGCCAGCGCCCGCGATGCGCCCGTGTAGGCGGCCAGGGCCGCGGCGGCCGCAAACGCGACGGCCCCTTGCAGGGCCAGCAGGAAGCCGACCGGGTTGGGCAGCGCGTGGCCAAAGGCAACGGGCCAGCCGATGATGGGCGGCAGCGCGAAGGCGACCCAGCCGGCGGCCGCGACGAGCAGGAAGCTGGCGGCGCCCAGGGCGGCACCCTCGACGGCGGCGCGGCGCCGCAACTCGTCGGGCCCCGATCCCAGTCCGGTGAGCGCGTCCAGGACGTGCAGGCGGCCGCGCAGGCTACGATCGGTGGCGAGGTAGACGATTCCGAGGCTGGCAACGGCGGCCGTCGAGCCCAGGTAGGCCAGCGTGGCGCGCGCGTCGCCAAGGACCTCGTCGGCGACTTCGCGCTGGAGGGTCTCGGACGACCGGGCACCGCCTGGTGTGGGCCGTGCCTCGGTGGGCGGGTTGCGCGCCGACACCGTGATGGTGCTCGTGTCGATCGATGCCGGTGTTGAACCGGCGTCGAAGATCGCGGCTGCTTCCAGGGTTGCGCCCTGGCCCGGCTGGAGCCGGACGGTCAGGGACGGCAGGTCGCGGTTGCCGACGCGCACGGGCAATTCGGCGGTTCCGGCGACGCCACCGACGTTGCGGACCGTCGCCACGAGTACGGCCTCTCCCCCGGGGCGGGGAACGGCCGGGTCCACGCGAAGCGATTCAACGATGACCCAGGCCTCGGCCGCGTGGTCCGCGTCGCCGACGAAGACCGGCAGGGCCGTGACGCCGGCGGCGCGTGCCACGGCGACGTACGCGCCGGGCGGCTGGGCGGGCAGGGTGGCGGTGCCGTTTCCGTCGCTTTGCGCCTCGGCTAGCGGCGTGCCATCCAGGGAATCAAGGTCGGCGTGGAGGGCGACGGTGCGATTGGCAAGGGGTCGGCCGGCGCCGTCAAGGACGGTGAGGTGGATGTCGCCGTCGTCGAAGTGGATGGGTTCGCCCTTGAGGACGATCTCGGCCTCCCTCGCCGCCACATCCCGCGTCGGGTTGACCGCGACCTGGAACGCGCCGTCGGGGGCGACGATGAGGGCGGTGACGGTGGCCGTTGCGAGGCCTTCGACCCGGGCGGACACAGAAGCCTCGATGGCCCCGTCGACGCGGACGTCGAGGGTGCGCTGCCCGGCCTCGCGACCCAGGTTCACGAGGTCCATGGTGACGGTGACGGGCTCGCCGGCGCGGGGTTGCTCGGGGTTCAGGCGCAGATCGACGACCTCGATGCGCGCGTCGTTGCGCTCCAGGGCGCGCACCAGGCGATCCGTGTCGGGCCCGGCGCGAATCACGCTGACGCGGTCGGCCTCCAGATTGGCGAGGTCCTGCGCCGTGGCGAGCGGCAGCAGCCCCTCGTCGGGCAGCAGCCCCGGCGCTGTGTAGATGCCGGACACCTCGACGAGCCGCGCGTGGGGCCGGAACGCCGCGGGAATCAGCAGTTCATCGCCAACGCCGACGCCCAGCCGCTTGGCGAGGCGGTCGCCGAGGGCCACTTCGTCCGGGCCCGGCGCGTCGCCGGTCTTCAGGCGAACGTCGTGGTAGGCGGCCAGTTGTTCCCAGTCGCCCCCGCGCAGGAGAACCGGGTTGCTGCCGACGGCGGTCGGGATCAGGACCTCGGCGGCGAGGCGGGTCACGTCGGGGTCGTGCGCCAACGCGGTCGCCCGGCGCAGGCCGGCCTCACCGCCCAGGACGGCCCCCGGGCGGGCTCCGATGACCACTTCGTCCTCGCCTCCGGCCACGGCGGCCGGAACCCCTGCGGCGGCCAGCGGGAATCCCAGGTCCACCACGAGCAACGCTGCGGCCAGGAACATGAGCGGCAACAAGCGGGTCCCCAACAGGAGTGGCTGCGCCTGCGGAGGCAGGATGGGCACGCGGCGCGACGGTGGCTCCCGCTCGCTCGGTGGCGAGCGCAGCAAGGCGGCCCCGGCCCCGAGGGAGCGGTGGGCGCGCCACAGGCCAACCACGAGGCCGAGCCCCGTGGGCAGCGCACCGGCGGCCAGCAACGTCCACAGCGGCAGGGGCTTGGGGTGGAACGCGTCGCCGGCAAAGAGGTACAATCCGAGCGCGGTCGCAGCGGCGGCGCCTGCGCCCAGGCTGAGCATCCAGGCGACCCGGACCAGCACGACCGCGCGGCCGGCGCGAGCACTACCCAGTGCCGCCATGGTGGCCGCCAACCGGGCCCGGCCGCGGGCCTCAAGGTCGGCGAAGGCGGCAGCCGTCAGGGCCACGGCGGGCAACGAGGCGGCAATCAGGATGAACGCCGAGTCGCCCAGCCCCCGGACACTGTTGACCGCGTAGGCGTCGCTGCCCCGGCTCGGCATGGCAACAAGTCCCTGGGCGGCCAGTTGCGCCGCCGCCGGCTGGCGCAGCGTGTGCGCCGCGACCGTCGACGCCGGCCCCAGGTCGTCCGGGTGCAACAGGATCGCGTCGCCGGGCACCAGATCCAGGTGGCTCGTGCGGGGCGCTCCCAGCGTGAAGTTGGTCCCGCGGTGAGACAACGGCTCAAGGGACGCCAGCGGCATCGCCTGCGCCCGCCCCGGATCGAGCACGGTCGGGCCCGCGACGTACGCGGCCAGGGTTCGGCCGTCGACCGTGACGGCGGCCACCGCCTTCTCCACGCCGACGCCGAGGATTGTGGCGTCGAAGCCACCGAGATCCTCGGCCACGACAAGGTAGCCTTCGCCCGTGGGTGCGACATCGAGGCCGGTCAGCACGAGAACGCCGGCCAGCGGGAGGGTCAGCGCGGCGGCGACTCCCAGCGTGGCCACGATGAGCCGCTGGTCCGGCTGCAGGGCCAGGCGCGCGACGACCACGGCCGCCGACCGGGCCTGGCCATGAAGAAGCTTGGCAAGCCGGTCCGGGCGGCCGGACTCGACGACGCTTTGAAGCGGTCACCGGGTTGCACCGCCGTGGAGGTCCTGATCCTGGCGGGCGTCGGCGTCTCGTTTCCGGGGCGCCCAGACGTCCTTGACGCCGTCAACCTCCAGGTTGCGGCGGGCGAGGTCGCGGTGGTTCAGGGCCGCAGCGGATCAGGCAAGTCAACGCTGCTGGCCGTGGCGGCGGGGTTGCAGGAGGTGGACGCCGGCGTCGTGCGCATCCTGGGCGACACGATGGATGCCCGGCGCACCGGTGCTGCGGCCGCGTTGCGACGCAAGCACGTGGGCATCGTGTTCCAGCACCTGAACCTGCTCGCCGAGTTGTCCGTGGCCGAGAACGTGGGGCTGCCGCTACGGTTGCGTCGCGTTCCGGCCCGCCGCCGCGTCGCCCGCGTCGATGAGCTCCTGTCGCGATTCGGCCTGACGCAGATGGCCAACCGTCGCCCCGGAACGCTGTCGGGCGGCGAACAGCAGCGCGTCGCCATCGCCCGCGCGCTGGCTCCCGGACCGCGGCTGCTGCTGGTGGACGAGCCGACCAGCAGCCTCGACGAGGCCAACGCGCGCACGGTCGCCGCGGCGCTGGGGCAGGCGGCCCGCCTGGGTGCCGCCGTGCTGGTGTCCACCCACGACCCACTCATGGCGTCCGCCGGCACCCGCTACCGACTCACCGGCGGGCGCCTGGTGGCCGACGGGCCACGCCGGGAACCGGAAGAGATCGTCGTCGCCGAACCGGTGCAGGACCCATGAGGAACCCGGCCGACCTGGCCCTGGACCACTGGTCCGACTGGCTGCTTCTTGTCGTGGGCCTCGCCATCCTGTTGCTGCCGGGCTGGGCTGCGGCCGACCGGTTGTTCGGCGGCCGGCGCGGCTGGGCCGCGGCACCGGTGCTCAGCCTGACGCTGCTGCCGATGGCGGCCATCGGCCTGGATTTCCTGTTTGGAGTGGCGATCACGGCGACCACGACGGCGCTGCTGGCGTTCGGATTGGCGACCCTGGCCGGGCGCCACCGGCTGCGCGACTGGCTCGGCTCGCCGGCCGCCCTCAAACTACCCCCGCTCGCCGGGCGCCGCCGCGTTGTCATGCGGCCGCTTGCGGTGCGCGCCCTGGCCGCGTTGCCCACGACCATCGGCATGATCCTGATCCTCGGTCTGGTGGCCCTGGTACACAGCCTTCCACACATCCCGGGCCCGGGGGGCGACGACCCCGACGAGGCACCCCAGGGCGCCAGCGCCATCGACGCCCTCGTTGGCCGGGCCGCCGCCGGCCTCGCGGGGGATGACTACCCGTACCCGATCCACGTGGATGAGCACGCCCACCTGGCGCGCGCGGCGGAGGTGGTGCGGTCCCAGCAGACAGAAATCGTGGATCCCTACACGGGCGAGCCGCTGGCGGGGTCGCTGCTGAGCCTGGAAGGCAACGTGCACGAGCGGGGATTCGAGGTGGCGCTGGCCC
>JBFJYU010000099.1:0-9824 GCA_041622435.1 Thermoplasmatota archaeon
CCGCCGAGCTAGTTGTCCGGGAACAGGCCGCCGAGGCACAGGAACGTGGCGCCCCACAGGCCGATGTCGCATTGGTTGTCATGGACGGCGACGCAAAGCGCGCCCGACGCGCCGGCGCAGTATTGCAGCGGCGGCAGGACGATGAAGACCTCCCGTCCGCCGGCATCCATGGCGACCCGTTGGGCATCGTCGCGCATTTGCCCGCATTGGTGTCCCTCAAGGGGGTCCAATTCGCTGTGCGACAAGGGTTCGGGGCCGTCGGCTTCGGTTTGTTGGGCCTGCTGGGCTTGCTGGCACAACAGCCCGGTCGCCGGATCGGCGGCGTCGATGGCCGTCTGGACATTGCCGAGCAGGAGCCCGGATTGCGCCGCGCCGGGGGCGGCGACGAGCAGAAGGGCCATGGCGAGGCTTGCCGCGCAAGCCTTGGTGACGTGGGTCATGAATGCCGAGAAGCGCACAACTAACAGATTAACAAATGCCGACCGCCACGGTCCGGGATCGGGGCGGCGACGACAAAGAACAAACCGGTGGCGCGCGTGCTGGCGGCCATGCACCGAGCAACGCTCGTTCTTCTGATGGCATCCGCGCTGGCCGGCTGCCTCTCCGGCGGGGACCCCGACGCGCTGGCTGAACCCGCCGCGGCGGACCGCCTCCCAGTCCAGCATTGGAAGCAGCAGCTCTCGGAGCCCCGCTTCGACAGCCTTGTGGAGTCGATCCACCGCATCACGGCCGAGGACGGGACCGAGTTGGCCCTGACGCTCTACCTTCCCGCCGGCCTTGGCGACGAGACGGTTCCCACACTGATGGAACTCACGCCGTACCAGACGCTCGACCGGGCGCTGGGTTCGGTCTTCGGCGGCAGCGCTGGCGGCTCCTGGGAGGAAGTTGCGCTGCGCGGCGCCGCCTTCGTTCGCGCCGACGCGCGCGGAACCCACGGCTCCGAGGGGTGCCTGGACTTCGGCGGCTCGGCCGACCGCTCGGATGCCGTCGTGTTCGCGGACTGGATTCGGGCCCAGCCCTGGAGCAACGGCGTCGTCGTCACCGACGGCGTCAGCCACCCGGGCATGGGCAGCGTCGTCGCCCACGTCGCCGACCCGCTCCTAACGGGCGCGCTGGCCCACGCCCCCGTCGTCTCGTATTACCAGGATGAGTGGCTGCAGGGCGCCAAGTTCGAGGATCAACTCAACGGCTACGCCTACCAGGCCATCGAGTTGGCGCCCCACACCAACATGGACTCGCCCGAGGCGGGATTGGCGCAGGCGGCGCCGTGCACCGGCCAGACCGCGGCGGACTACGCCCCGGTGGATGGCCGGTTCACGCAACTCTGGCAGGACCGGGACCTGGCACTCCAGGTGGAACGCGGCGAGTACGCGCCCACGGCCCCGATCCTGTTGACCCACGGCTTCGTGGACCTGAACGTCCACCCTGACCACAGCCAGCTCTACTGGGATGCGCTGCCCGACGACGCGCCCAAGCACATGATCCTTGGCTGGTGGTACCACGGCTGGCCCGACATGGAGGGCCACCCGGCCGAGAGCTTCGCGGATATCCGCCACCGCTGGCTGGATGCCACGGTGCTCGGACTCGACAACGGCTTGTGGAACGAGCCCCGCGTCTTGGTGGAGGATTCGCAGGGAACCTGGCACGAGAGCCACGACTGGCCCGTCGATGGCAGCCGCCAGATGGTCTTGTACGCTGGCGCCGACGGCGCGCTGGCCGAGCAGGGCGCGGCGCCGGGAGCAGTCCCGTACATCGACACGCAGGGAGCCCGGCGCGGCGAGTGGGCCGACGCCCACGTGGCGTTCCGCTCCGAACCTCTGGCAGCGGCTCAACTGATCACCGGCGCGCCCACCGTGGAACTCCTGGCCGCCAGTTCCGAGGCGGCGACCAAATGGGTCGTCTACCTCATGGACGAGGCCCCCGATGGTTCCTGGGAACGCATCAGCCACGGCTACGCCGACAGCCGGCTGGCCCAGCCCCGCACGGATTCCTGGCAGGCGCCGCCGCCCGGCGCAGTCGGCAACTGGACCATCCCGCTGATGCCCACCGCCGTGGTCGTTGAGGAAGGCCACCGGCTGACGCTCGTGGTCGCCAGCCAGGACAGCCGCCGCGACGCCGGCGCCTTCACGGGCTCCGGCCGGTGCTTCGACGACTACCGGGGCGGCTGCTACAACCCCAGTGGCATCCTGCCCGCCGATTCGGTGGGTCGCGCGCAGAACACCATCCTGGCGGGGCCCGGAGGCACCAGCATCCGCATCGACGCCAGCGACCCCCGCGCCACCGCCGTCGCGCTGGGCTGACGCCAAGGCTCATGGCCGAGGGCCGGGTGCAGCGCTTGATGGAGCCGGGCGCGGGCGCAAGGGCACGACAGATCGCCGCCGCGTTCGCCCGTGACCACCTGCGTCGCGCCGGCCCCGCAGCACTACTGCTGGCCCTCGCCACCGGCGCGGCCACGGTTCTGGGCGCCCACGTCTACAACGCGTGGCCGACGGCGGCGTTTCCTTACGGCGAGCCCGGCCCGGCGCCCCTGGAGCGCGGCGTGGCTTACGTCCGCCCGGCCCTGGTCTTGACGGCCTCCCTACCCGCCCTGCTGCTCGGCCTGCAAACCGCCCAGGGCCTCGACGGCCGGCACCGCTGGCGTGCGCCGCTGGCCCGCGTTGGCGCCGACCTGGGCCTACTGGCCGCAGCCGCGGGCCTGGCGGCAGCCATCGGGGCCTGGGGAACCGCCAGCGCGCCGGCCGGAGCGGTCGTGGCGCTGGCTGTCTCGACGGCGTTGCTCGCCTGGAGTTTCCACGCCCTCGGCGTACTCGCCGGAACCCTGGGCGCACAGCGAGCCAACGCCGGCTTGTTTGCGGTGGGGACGTGGCTGGCCTTCCACGCGCTCTACGAGAGTTTCGTGCGCTGGCGCCTTTTTCGAGCAACCAGCTATTACGAGCTTCGCGCCGGAGACCTGCCCCTCTGGTTCGTGGCCGCCCAGGCCCTCTCGCCGCTGTCGGCGTACCGGGGCCTGATGATCCTGTGGCGCCCGGAGTTCCGGGATGGCCTCGAACGCGAGGCGCTGCGCAACGCGACGCTGCCCGGCTGGCTTGGCGCCGGCGCCCTGGCCGTCGTCCTGTTGCTGTGGACCGTCATCCCGCTCGGCGTCGCCGCCTTGCTGTGGGCGCGGCGCATGGGCCCTGCGGCCCCGGACCCCGAGCCCCGGCTGCATGCGGCGTGGCGGGGCGACGACGCCGACTGGGTGGAGGCGTGGGGCGCGGCTACGACAGAACCTCGCCGATGATCAGGAACCCCTTCGCGCCCGGCCGGGCCTCGCGCAGCCCGACGCGCCCCACCTCCGACGTGCGAGACGCGTGCGTGCCGTCGCACGGGTAGGCGCACACCCCCTCGATCTCCACGCACGACAGGCTTGTCGGGGGGCCAGGATACGCCTCCTGGTCCAGGAATCGCTGGGCATTGAGCCGGTGGACCGCCTCCTCCCGCGTGATATGGAACCGGTGCACGGGGACGTTGGCGGCGATCCAGGCGTTCACCTGGGCGACGGCGGCCGCCAGCAGCTTGGGCTGCACGTAGGCCTCAGCGAGGTCCATGCGGAACCGGCCACCACCCTTGACCTCCGGGTCCGCCGCGTGGGCGGGCGCGCCCAGCCGGTCCAGGGCCGCCAGCATCAGATGGAGCGCCGTGTGGGCGCGGGAGTCCTCGTCGCGGCGCTGCGCATCCAGGTGGCAGTTCATGTCGGCGCCCACCGCCGGCACCGCACCCCGCAACCGGTGCCACACCTTACCGCCCTCCTCGAAGACGGTCACGAGCCGGCGCTTCTCGCCGCCCACCCAGACGGTTCCTACGTCGGGCCGCTGGCCGTGGCGGTAGGCCCGTGTTCGCGGCCGGTAGAGGCTCGGCTCCATCGTGAACGCGTCGCCCTTGACCGACGTTACCCGTGCCAGGCACGTCCGGCGCCTTGGCTCGGTCTCCCACAAGCGGTTGGCGCCCACGCGCCGGCGACCACGGGGCCCTTCAAGTGGCTTCGGGGGCCGCTGGCTCAGCGTCCGGGAGGCTGACCGTGAACTCGGCGCCGCCGAGGGCGCTCTTGCCCCACGCGAGGCGGGTTCCCAACTGGTCGGCCAGGCTCAGCACCAGGTGAAGGCCCAGGCCCTTGCTGCTCTCCGGGTCAAAATCCTGCGGCAGGCCCACGCCATCGTCGCTGACGATTAGGCGCCGGCCCCCCTCCACGTGCGAGAGTTCGATACGCAGCGCGCCCTTGCCGTCGGGGAAGGCGTGGCGCAAGGCGTTGGCCGCCAACTCGTTCACCAGGAGTCCGGCGCTGACGGCGGTATCAACGTCAAGCGGCCCTTCGGCGACCGCGATGTCCAGGTCGATGGCCGAAGCGCCGTACGAGCGAAGCAGGTCGCGCATCAGTTGACGCAGGTAGACGCCGAAGTCCAGCTTCGACAAGTCGTGTGATCGGTACAGGTTCTCATGCACCAGCGCCATGGACCGCACGCGCTGGCGGCTGTCTTCCAAGCTCTCCCGAGCCGCCTCGTCGGTCAGTTGGCGCCGCTGAAGGTTGAGCAAACTCGCGATCACTTGCAGGTTGTTCTTCACGCGGTGGTGGATTTCGCGCAACAGCACGTCCTTCTCTGCCAGCCGGGCCCGGACCTCCTCGTCCGCCAGCTTGCGATCTGTGATGTCCTGGCAAACGCCGATCAGCCGCACCAATTCGCCGTTGTCGTCCAAGACCGGCTCGGCCCACGTGTGGAGCCAGCGCAACTCGCCGTTGGGCCGGTAGACGCGTTCGTCGTGGCTGTAGGGCCGATGGTCTTGCAGAACGCCGTTGGTCACGTCGATGACGCGCTGCCGGTCGTCGGGGTGGACCCGTGTGAGGTAGTCTTCGTAGGTCGGGACGTGGGAACCGGGGTCGAGCCCGTAGATCCTGTACAACTCCTCGGACCAGACCGCCGTCGGCTGTGACAGGTCCCATTCCCATGTGCCCATGTGGGCCACGCCTTGGGTATCCACCATCAGGCGCTCGCCGCGCCGCAGCCGCTCCATTTCCCGGTGTCGGGCCGTGGCGTCGTGCAGAACCACGAGTTGCGTGCCGTCGGGGCGCTGTCTTGCCACCACCTCGACACTCCGGGCCGGGCCCCCCTTTTGTGCAACGCGTAGCAACGGCGGCCCATCCGGCCCCCCGGGCGCGGCGAGGGCCTCGTCCAATCCGGGCGCCAGTTCCTCGGCGGGCTGCCCGCGTGGTACAGCGGCGATGCCCAGAAACCCCATGGCCGCCTGGTTGAGGTCCTGGACGCGGCCAGTATCGTCGAGCAGGATGGCGGGCTGGGGCAGGTCGCTCATGTCCAGCGTGGCTCTGCGGCTGCTTTGCTGGGCGCGCTTCACGGGGAAACGTCGCCGCCGGCCCCCAAAAACAATCGGCTTGGCCCCCGGGACCACCCGCACCCCGCGGGGGCCTCGGCCCCGGGGCCCGCCTGGGCATCGCGACATGGACGGTGCCCGGCTGGAACCTAGCGCCCGCCCCGTGGGTGGAGGCCTGAAAGTCAGGAGATGTCGAGGCGCCAAACGGTGCCAAATCCGGGCCCGAACAGCGCGGTGACGCCGACGCCTCCCATCTCTGTCACGTACAGATCGCCAGCGTGGTCGCCCCAGGACGGGGGCGCGAAGCGAAGACTGGTCGGTTCAAACAGGCCACTGGCCAAGACGCAAGCCGAAGCGTCGGCGGGGTCAACGCGGATGATCTCGCCGGTCAGGTGGGCCGCCGTGTACAGCAGGCCATCGGGGCCCATGACGATGTCGTCAAGGCCCTTGGGGGCCAGGATCGCGGGGCCTGACGGGGCGTGGGCTCCTGGGCCGAGCGTGCCGGAGCCGTAACTCAACTCAGCGACCAGGCGCTCCGGCCCGTCAAACGGAATGTGAACGATGGGGCTCGACTGATCGCCCGTGATCGCCGCGTACAGGCCGCCGTCGGCCGGCCACAAGCCGTTGGGTCCGTAACGGTCGTTCCAGGGGGCGCTGCCGCCGCCGGGCTCGATGCGCAACAGGTACGGGGGCTGGGCAGCCAGCGGATTGCTCGCGTACAGGGCGCCGTCGGGGCCGAAGGCCAAACCGTTGGCGCCCGCCAGGCCGTCGGCGTAGGGCGTGATGTCCACGAAGCCGCCGTCGAGCCGGAACGACACGATGCCGGCCGGGCCGGCCATTTCCCCGCGCAGGCCAGTGGCGTAGAACGTGTCCTGGGCGGCGTTGTAGACGACGCCCAGCGCGCCGGGCCAATCCATGCTGCCCTGAAGGCCGTCGGCCGTGAGCCAAAGCAGCTCCTCGCTGCCCCAATCCACGACGACCAGGTTTCCCGACTCGTCGAATGCCAGGTTCTCCAATTGGCTGTCCCATTGCAGGACGGGCTGCGGCTCGGGGGCGTCGGGGCACGCCGCCTGCGTCACGGGCTCGCCGACGGGGCCCGCCGGCACGGGCGCCGCCACGAGGGCCAGCAACGCGATCCAGCAGAAGGCTCCCGCAAGGATTCGATTCATGCCCGCCAAGCGGGCTGCCAGGTCTTAACGTGGCCGGCGGGCCACGGCGCTCCGGCGCGCCCCGCGACGGGCAGCCACGCTGTCGGGCCCGCCGCCCTTGTGGCCGCCGGGTCATGGCCCCTGCGCCGCCGCGTTGGCCTCAAACGGCTCGGCGCGGCGCCAACTTGACCGAGTAGGTCTCGGCAGCCAAACGGACGCGTTCCTGCCAGTCCTCGTCATGGCTGGCATAGATCACCGCCCGCCCCACGTTGACGACGGCGAAGCGACCCGTCGTGTCCCCGCCGCGGGCGATCGTGTCCGCCGCATCCGCGCCCTGGGTGCCCACGCCGGGAATCAGCAACGGCACCCCGTCGCCGGCGAGCGCGCGAATCTGGGCCAACTCGTTGGGATACGTAGCCCCGGCCACCAGGCCTAGGTTGCCGTACGTGGGCTGCCACTCCCGCATCGCCTTGGTCGCCACTGCTTGCCACAGCTTCGTGCCCGCCGCGTCCGTCGGGAGATCCTGGAAATCCGTCGCGCTGGGGTTGCTCGTCCGAGCCAGGAGAAAGATGCCGCGATCCTCGTACTCGGCAAACGGCGCCACGCCATCCAGGCCCAGGTACGGATTGACGGTCACCGCGTCGGCACCCAACTCGTCGAAGCTCGCCTCCGCGTACTTGCGGGCCGTGTTGCCGATGTCATTGCGCTTGCCATCCAGGATGACGGGCAAGTCCATGGGCATACGCTGGATCAATTGCGCCAACGCCTCATGCCCGATGTCGCCGAGGGCCTCGAAGAACGCCGCGTTGGGCTTGACCGCGCACGCAACATCCGCCACCGCGTCCACCACGCCCAGCAGCCACTCCAGTGTGTCCTCCGGTTGCAGGTCGGCCGGATACTGCTCCGGGTCCGGGTCCAGGCCCACGCAAAGCCAACTGCCAGCCCTTTCGGCGCTCGCGGCGAGGCGGTCGTTGAAGCTCTCCATGGGTGGCGCACCACGGCCCCGCCGCTTTAGGGGCTTGGTCGGGCGCCGCGCCCCGCCCGGCGTCCGCCCGGCGTCCGCCCACCCCCGGGTCCCAAAGGCCGAGTCGGCCACCGCTATGTAGCCGACTGGCCGAAGCCTCTGCTGCCGGGCAGCCGCGCCAAGGCCCCCTACAACGGATCGCCAGGCGCCGCCCCGCCGGAGGAACCCCCGTGAGTCTGACCATGAACCTCGAAGCCACAGCGGCGCCAGCCATCGACCTCGGCATCACCGCCGAGAAGCGCAAGACCATCGCCGACGGGCTAAGCAACGTCCTCGCCGACACCTACACGCTCTACCTGAAAACCCACGGCTACCACTGGAACGTGACCGGCCCCATGTTCCCGGCGCTACACGCGCTCTTCGAGCAACAATACACCGAGTTGTGGCGGGCCGGCGACGACATCGCAGAACGCATCCGGGCCCTCGGGCACCCCGCCCCGGCCAGCTTCCAGGCCTTCGCCCAGCGCACAACCATCAGCCACGACAAGCGCCCCGACATCTCGGACGACCGCATGGTTCACAATCTCGTCAAGGGCCACGAGGCCGCCGCGCGCACCATCCGCGCCCTGCTTCCCGTCGTCAACAAGGCAGCCGACGACGCGACGGCCGACTTGCTGGTCGGCCGGCTAACGGCTCACGAGAAAACCGCCTGGATGCTACGCAGCATCCTCGGCTAGGCGCGGCGCCGGCCTGGCGGCGCCGTCGGGAGCTCGCCGGCCGGGGCTTCGCTGGCTCCACAGTGGAAAATTCGCCAGGTTGGTCCTGGCGGTTTCGCCTTAACTGGCGACCTGGGTCAGCATGCGGCGACCCATGGACTCCAGGTAAACGCAGTCCTTGCCGGCCTCGACGTTGCCCTTCAGGTCGTCGGGGATGTCCAACTCGAACGTCTCGAACGTCTCGGAGTCCATGAGTTGAACCTGGTCGCCCATGAGGCTCAGGATCTGCGCGCCGCGGCGGTCGATCGTGGGAACCCAGATCTTGTCCGTCACGCTGCCCTGGTAGGACTTTTTGTTGCCCGTGAAGATGCTGCGCGCCTCGATGCGGGCCTTGGCGGCGCCGTGCTTGCCCGGCTTGGACTTGGTGATGGAGTCGATCTTGCAGGGTTCCTCGTCGATGAGGATGAATCGACCTTCCTTCAGTGTCCGGACCTCCGCCTGTTCCTTCATGGCAACGCCTCTGAAGCGCGCCGATGCGGTCTTCTTCATAAAGCGTTGCCACCCGAATCCCGCTGGCCACCGCCTGCGCGCAGTCGCCCAGAAGAGGGTTCTCTGGGGCACTGTAAATATATGACGCGGTGATACTGGGCCCGGTCGGTGGTTCCGATGTTACACCAACGTATCCCCAAGTCAAAGCAGGCCTCACTGGCCTTGATCGCCGCGCTCCTCGCCACCGGCTTCGCGCCGTCCGGCGCCTCGGAGCCGGGCAACGTCGAAGACCGGGTACTGGTTGTCTTCGAGAGACTGCCTGACGAACTCGCCTCTGGCGTCGAATACATGGGCGGCACCATCGAGTCCGTCAACCACGTGCTCCAGTTCGCCGTCATCGTGGGCACTCCCCAGGAAACGGTGGAACGCGAGCTCGCTTTCAATGACAACGTGGTCGAGATTCGTGCGGATCCGATCATCCCGATGCTCCAGTTGACGCCGAATGACCCGTTGTTCAATTCGATGTACGGCCCGCAGCAAGTCCGCGCCCCGCAGGCGTGGGACGTGACGACCGGCAGCGCCGACACTGCGGTTTGCATCATCGACACCGGCGTCCGGTACACTCACCAGGACCTCGCTGGCGCCCGCTGGCTGGGTGGTTACGACTTCGTCAACAACGACAACGACCCGTGGGACGACCACTTCCACGGCACCCACGTGGCCGGCACGGCCGCTGCCTCCATCAACAACGGCGTCGGCATCGCTGGCATCGCCGAGGTCGGCATCTACGGCGTTAAGGTCCTGAGCCGCTACGGCGGCGGCGCGTGGAGCTGGGTCGCCAACGGCATCACCTGGTGCGCTGACAACACGATGGACAAGACGGTGCTCAGCCTCAGCCTCGGCGGGTACGGCGCCGGCTCCCTTGTCAACAATGCCGTCAACTACGCGTACAACACGAAGGGCAAGCTGGTCGTCGCCGCCTCCGGCAACGGCTACTGCAACAACTGCGTGATTGAGCCCGCCAAGTTCGACAACGCGATCGCCGTGGGCTGCACGACGCAGAACACGAAGGCGTCCATCGGCGGGCTGCACAAGCGCGATCCCGCCGTCTGCAATTTCACCTCCCGTGGGTCACAACTGGAAATC
>JBFJYU010000100.1:0-9676 GCA_041622435.1 Thermoplasmatota archaeon
GCCGTCCTCGTCGACGGCGACGGTGGCGCCCGGAATCGGACGGCCCGTGGTGCCGGTGCGGTAATGGTCATGGGCGTTGCAGGTGACGAGCGCTGCGGTCTCGGTGAGTCCGTACCCTTCCACGATGTGGAAGCCGAAGCCCTGCAGGATGTGGAGCAACTCGGGGCGCACCGGCGCCGCGCCCGTCAGGGCGGCCTGGAGGTGGTCGAAACCGAGCCGTTCACGCAGGGGCTTGTACACGAGCGCCTCGTAGAACGAGTGCCGCAGATCCAGGGCCAGGGGTGCGCTGGCGCCGCCGGTGCGGGCGCGTCCGTACTGTTCGGCCACGGACTCCGCGCGCCGGTAGAGGAAGTGCTTGATGCCGCCCGCCTCGGCGGCCTTTTCGCGGATGCCGCCGATCATGCGCTCGAAGATGCGCGGCACGCCACCCATCAGGGTCGGCCGCGTCTCCTGGAGATCCTGCAGAAGGGTGCGGGGGCGTCCGAATACGATGCGGCCCCCGAGGTGGACGACGGCCTGTGTGCCGACGTATCCCGCCACGTGGGCGAGCGGCAGGAAGGCCACGAAGCTGGGGTCCCGCACGTCCTGGACGCCCATGGCGATGACCGCGCCGTCGACCGCGCTGGCCCAGTTGCCATGGGTGAGCACGGCACCCTTGGGTTCGCCGGTCGTGCCGCTGGTGAAGACGAGGCTGGCCGGGTCGTCCTTGCCGAGGGCCTCCACGCGCGCGTCCACTTCGTCAAGGCCGCTGTCGGTGGCCAGCACGTCGAGGCCGCCGTCGATCAGGATGTCGGCCGGCGTCTCGTCGGCCATGGCTTCGTCCTCAACGATGACCAGCTTGGGGCGTGTGGCCCGATTGGCTGCCTCGACTTGGTCGGCCGTCCACGTGGGATAGTGCCCGGCGGTAATGCCGCCGATGGCCTGGATGGCAGCGTCCACAACGAGCCATTCGGGCCGCGTCGAGCAACGCAGCGCAACCCGATCGCCGACCTCAACGCCGGCCGCAATCAACCCGGCCGCGATCCGTCGCACCTCGCCTCGCACCTCATCCATGCTGCGAACGGCCAGTGGGTCTCCCGGCTGCGGGCGCCACTCCCACGTCCCGCGTGCGTCCGAGAGCAAGCGACGAACCAGCGGTTCACCGACTTCGAGCGGGCCACCATCAACGACTTCCACTCGTCGGCATGAGTTGCCCAGGCCAAAGCACCTTCTTTGCGCTCCCGTTGGCCAACCCATGCATGCGTGGCTGGCAGCCGCGGCCGCTGGCGTGGCCCTGATGGTCGTGATGTGGGTACTCAGCCTGCGCTTGCGCGACGCCAGCATCGTTGACCGCGTGTGGGGCCTGGCCTTCGTCGTGGCGGCCGCCGCGGCGGCTCTGGTCGCCGGATGGACGCTGCCGGGCATCCTGGCCCTCGCGCTGACATCCCTGTGGGGCCTGCGCCTCTCCTGGCACATCCACACCCGCAACCGCGGCCACCCCGAAGACCCCAGGTACGCCGCGTGGCGCCAACAGCACGGCGCCCGCTGGCCCCTGCGCAGCCTGTTTCAGGTCTTCCTGTTGCAGGGCCTCCTGATGTGGTTCGTGGCCGCGCCCGTGCTCTACCTCGTCACCAACGCCCCCGACGAAATCCGGCCCCTGGCCGCCCTCGGCGTCGCCGTGTGGATCGCCGGCATCCTCTTCGAAACCATCGCCGACGCGCAACTGAAGCGCTTCAAGGCCGACCCCGCCAACAAGGGCCGCGTCATGGACGGCGGCCTGTGGCGGTACAGTCGCCACCCCAACTACTTCGGCGAGGCGGTCACCTGGTGGGGCGCCTGGCTGGTAGCACTCACCTACGGCGGCTGGTGGACCCTCTACGGAGCCGCCATCATCACGTTCCTGCTCCTGCGCGTCAGCGGCGTCACCATGCTGGAGAAGACCCTGCGCGACGCCAAACCAGGGTACCGCGAATACATCGAACGCACCAGCGCATTCGTGCCCAAACCGCCACGCAAGGCGTGACGCGTCCGCCGTCGCCTTCATATACGGGAGGGGAGTCGCGACTCCTGTACCAGGCGCCTACGCGCAGCCTGGTCGGGGCCTCGGCCCCACCGCAATGTGCCCGAGCCGCCCCCGTGGTGGCACCGCTTGTCGGCAGGGTGAAGCGGCAAATCGCGAGGTGAATCGCGTATGAGCAAAAGTGCCTACCACTACATCGGTGAGACCTGGAAGAAGCCCGACACGTCCTTCGGTTCCGAGAACTGGAACCGCATGATCGAGTGGCGTGCCGGAGAATCGTTTGTCCGCGTTGACAAGCCCCTTCGCCTCGACCGCGCCCGCACCCTCGGCTACAAGGCCAAGCAGGGTGTCGTCGTCGTGCGCGCCCGCGTGCGCCGCGGTGGCCTGCGCAAGAAGCGCTTCGACGGCGGCCGTGTCCCCTCGAAGATGGGTGTCAACAAGATCACGATGAAGCAGAACACCCAGGCGATCGCGGAAGTGCGCACGAGCAAGCACTACCCGAACCTGGAGGTCCTGAACTCCTACTGGATCGGCGACGACGGCAAGCACCACTACTACGAGGTCATCCTCGTGGATCCCTTCCACCCCAGTGTCCGCTCCGACAAGGACCTGAACTGGATCTGCACCCGCCCGGCCACCAACCGTGTGCTGCGCGGAAAGACCAGTGCCGGCCAGAAGCACCGCGGTCTGCGCAACAAGGGTAAGGGTGCCGAGCACGTTGGCCCCTCGGTTCGCAAGAGCCACCGCCGCCAGAAGGACACGCTCGTCTGGAAGGCGGAGAAGCAGGCGGAGAAGAACCGCCAGTAAGCGAAGCGCAAGCGCAGCTTACGGCGGAGCTTCTAGGCCCGTTGCCGGCATCGCCGGCAATGTTGCTTACCTGGCCCCGGCCGATCCCTCATCCCTTTCCTCTCAACTTCTTTTACGACAACCAACGGGACCGAGCTTGCGCTCGTCGCGTTGGGGTAATGAAAAAAGGATGTGCGCCAGCGGACGCACTCGGGGCCGTGACGTTACTCGCGCAACTGCTCTTGGAGCGTGATGAACATCTCCGTGAGCATGTCCTCGAAGACGGTGTTCTTGTACTCCTTCTCCGAGCCGTCTTCGGTTTCGGTCCGCGCAATGAAGTGCTGACCGTCTTTGAGGATCTCGATGTGACAGATCTGATCCTCGCCCTTGAGTACCATAGGCAGTTCGACTCGGGTATCTCCTAAGAGGATTTCGGCGAAACTGTCACGGACGGCCGCGGCCGCGACCCTTGTTGCCCCCGCCGGGCGAGCTCTTGGGGCCGCGGGGCGGTCCGCTGCGACCACGCGAACCGGTCGCCTTGGCGGCTGACGGGCGGGCGCCCGGCGCGGGCTTGGCCTTCGACGGGGCACGCTTGGACGGCGCGTACTGGGCCGGGGGCCCACGGCGCGGAATCGGTTTGGCCCCGGGGGGCGCGCCGCGGCGGCGGGTGTCGATGCCTTCGCCTTGCCGGGAGCCCGGGGGGGCGGCGTCGCAGAAGGCCCGGCGGATGTTGCGGGCGAGCAGGAAGCCCTTGTGCAGGGTGCGATTCTGGTCGCTCTTGAGTGTCTTGACAACCATCGGGACGCCGTCGGCGACGCGCACCTTGCCGATGGCAATCGGGTCGTCGGGATCAACGACTTGCTCGAAGCTTCGAGTTTTTTCGCCCTCGTTCAGGGAGAGCTTCAAGATCACCACGTCGAAGCGCTTGGCGTGCAGCACGCGGATAGCCTCGGTCGCCGCCTTGGACGGGAACGACCCATCCTGCGCCTCGATCCCGGTGACCAGCAGGCGCCGACCCTGGTGTTCGAATTCGTCCCCAACGGCGACGTCCTCGCCAGCCACGACCATGAAACTGTCGGCGAACGCCTGGCCGCCCTGGTCGCTGATCACGAGCTGCAACTCAAGGGCGCGCGCAGCGGCGGGGGCCTGGGCCTGCACGTGGCCACATTCGAGGCAGCGGAGCGTCACGCTGTTGGCGGTCGCGTTGAGGACCTCGTGCTCCTCGGCGTCCCCGCAGGTGGGGCAGTCGGCCAGAGCGATGTCCTCCATGGCTTCGCCCACCAAGCCCCAGTCTTGAACGTTGGGGTGGTTATCGCTTGCGCAGGTAGGGCAAACCGGTGCGCTTGTTGACCGCGACGGTGTAGCCGTCGGGCAGGTCCACGGGGTAGCCACTTTTCGGGGTCCGCTTCGAAAAGAAGTAGACGACCTGCTTGTGGCCGCCTTTCAGTTCCACCTCGCGCGCGTGCAGGGTGTACCCGTCCTGTTCGTAGGCCATGCCGATGCATGGCGGCGCCGGCGACTAAAGGATTGGGCTTGGCCCGCATGACCCCGGGTCAGTCCCGGATGCCATCCTCGGAGACCGTCACGACCGCCTCGCCCTCCGGCAGGTGGGGCGAGTCGATGAGACGGCAGATTCGCTTGCCGCCCTTGGACTTGCGCAGATAGATGCGGAAGGTGCTGGTGTGGCCCACGATGTGGCCGCCGATGGCGCGCGTGGGGTCCCCAAAGAACGCGTCGGGCTTGGCGGCGACCTGGTTGGTGACCACGCAGGCCGCGTTGTTGAGGCCCGCCAGGCGCAGGAGGTCGTGCATGTGCCGGTTGAGCTTCTGCTGCCGGTCGGCAAGCGTGCCACGGCCGACGAATTCGGCCCTGAAGTGAGCCGTCAGGCTATCGACGACGATGAGACGTACGGGGAAGCGACGACAGATGTCAGCGGCCCGCTCCACGAGCAGCATCTGGTGATTGCTGTTGTACGCCCGTGCCACGTGGATGCGGGCCAGCACCTCGCCGGGGTCCAAGCCGAGGGCGTCGGCCATCTGGCTGATGCGCTCCGGCCGGAAGGTGTTCTCCGTGTCGATGAAGAGCGCGTGGCCCTCCAGGCCGCCGTCGTCGCGGGGTCGCTGGACGTTGACGCACAACTGGAGCGCGAACTGGGTCTTGCCGCTGCCAAACTCACCGAAAAACTCGGTGATGGCCTGGCTTTCGATCCCGCCCCCCATCAGGGCGTCGAAGGCGGGCGCACCCGTGGTGATCTTGGTGACGCTCTTGCGGCGCTCAAGCACCTCGACGCCGCTCTCGAACCCGCCGACATCGGCGAGCTTTCGCGCGGCGTTGATGATTTTCTGGGCGACCCCCTCACCCAGGTCACATTTTTCCGCCAGGTCCGTAGGGCTGGCGACGGCGATGACCATCAGGTCATCGAATCCGGCCTCCTTCAGCCGGTCGGCCGTGGCGGGGCCAACGCCCGGCAAGTCGTCCACGGTCATGCGGATAACCTCTTCACGGGCGGCTTCGGGGACGGCTACGTCGTCGGGGCTGGAAGCATCGTTCACGGGTCCCTCGTGCCTGGCGGTCATGTCGGGAAGAGCCGACAAGCAGGTCTAGGTCTTGATGGTGATGGAAGAGATGGGTGAAGGTATTGGGCGGTCGGGGCGGCTACCGGTCCAGCTTGCGCCGGCGCCGCTCAAGGTCCGCCTCGTCCAACCAGTCGAACGGCCGGTGGGTGCGCTCGACACGCCGCTCGACGCGGCGCTCGACCCGCTCGACTCGATCGGCCGTGCGCGGAGCCGGCGCACGCGGGCGCGGCGGGTCGATGCCGTGCTCGCGAATCACGCGGTCGATGGCGCCCGGATCAAAGGCCGGCCCGGGGCGCGGCGTCGGCGCTTCGACGCGCTCCATAACGACCCGACGCTCGGGCGCCGCCACGGGGGCGGGCTCGGGCGGGGACGCACGGACAGGGGGCGGCCTCGGTGCGGGAGCGGCGGGAGCGGCGGGAGCGGCGGGCGCGGGTTCTTGCGGAAGCGACTCGTCACCTGCGGCCTCCGCCGCGCGCGCCTTGGCCAACTTCGCCTCAGCGCGGGCACGGCGTGCCTCCTCCTTCTGGGCGGCCCGCAGTTCCTTCTCGCGCTGCCGCGCCTCCTCCTTCTCCTGGCGCACGCGCCGCTTTTCGGCTTCCATGGCAGCGCGGGCCTCGGCCTCTTCGGCGGCCCTCGCTTCCTGTTCAGCCTGCTTGGCGGCCTTGGCCTCCTCCTTCTCCCGGCGGGCCGCCTCGGCCGCCTCGGCCTTGGCAACCATCGCCTCCAGCTTCTCCAGGCGGCGCGCCTCCTTGGCGGCGGCCTTGGCGGCTGCGGCCTGGCCAGCATCGGCCGTGACCGGGGCCTGGGCCGGCGTGGGCTCCTCCCGGGGTTCAGCATCCTCGGCGGACGGCAACTCGGCCGCAGCCTCGGCCGCCTGGACGGCCTCCATTTTCGCCTGCTCCTTCTTGCGGCGGGCCTCCTCACGCGCGGCCTCCTTCGCCTGCTGCGTGGCCCGCTTCTCCTGCTCCCGGCGCTCGGCGGCCTCCTGCTTCTGGCGCAGCTTCTCCAGCCGCGCCTGTTCGGCAGCCTCCAACTTGGCGAGGCGAGCGGCCTCCTTCTCGCGCTCGCGCTCCAGCCGTGCTTGTTCGGCGGCCTCGGCGCGGGCCGCCTTCTCTTCCTCCCGCATCTCCTGCTTGCGGCGCTTCTCCTCGGCTTCCTCCTCGCGCTCCTGCTCGCGCTCGCGCTCCAGCTTCGCCTCCTCGGCGGCCTCCAGTTTGGCCTGGCGGGCGGCCTCCTTCTCGCGCTCGCGCTCCAGTTTCGCCTGGGCGGCCGCCTCGATCTTGGCCTGACGGGCGGCCTCCTTCTCTCTCTGGCGAGCCAATCGGGCCTGCTCGGCGGCCTCCGCCTTCGCGGCCTTCTCCTGTTCGCGCCGCTGCCGCTCGGCCTCCTTGGCCTCCAGCTTGCGACGCTTTTCCTCCTCGGCCTCCGCCTTCGCCTTGGCCGCCTCCTCTTCCCGGCGGCGGGCCTCGGCTTCCTCTTCCTCGCGCTTGCGGCGCGCGTCTTCGGCGTCAATGACCGGCTCGAGTTTTTCGGGCGTCAACTGCTCGGGCAGGGGAACCTCGGCTTGCCCCTCGGCGGCCGCCACGGCCGCCACGGGCGCCGCTCGGGTGCCCGCGTCCGCCTCAGATCCTGACTCCGACTTGGCGCGGCGCAAGCGGGGCAGCAACCCTTTCCGGGTCTCGCCACCGGCCTCGGCACCCTCCCCGGCCTCGGAGGGCTCGGCGGGATCAGGCTCCTCGCCGCCCTTCCTCGAGCGGAGCTTGAATCTTCCCAGCAGCCCGGAATCCAAGCGGCGCGCCGCCTCGATCCACTTGGCCGTGTGGCCCGCGCCGACGCTGGTGCCGACCACGGTCACCTTGAGCGATTCCAGGTACGACTGAACCTCTTGCGCAAGCGGCTCGGCCTCGCGACTGGCGAGATCGGACACGGAGGCCACGCCACTGCGAACCAGCGCCTCGGCGTATTGCGGCCCGACGCCCTCGACGCGCATCAGATCGCTCATGGCCTGCCACTTGAGGACCTCCTTCTCAGAAATCCCCGTGGTCGCGGCCAGTTCAGCGGCGTCCGCGGCCAACAGGTCAGCGGTCGACTCGGCGCCGGCCGCCTTCAGTTGCTCGGCGTACTTCGGGCCGACGCCTTCCAGGTTGATGACGGGCACGCCCTTGGGACGCCGCACGGCGCGCACCAGGCTGGCAGCCTTCCCCGGCTTGCCCGCCTCGTCATCGCCGGCCTCCTTGTCGCCCTCGCCATCTGCGTCGGCGTCCTTGCGTCGGCGGGCGCCGCGAAGCCGCGCGGCCAAACCGCCGGCACCCGCGTCCGCCTCCGCTTCGGTGCCGGATTCGTCGCTAGCCACCGCGTCGTCCGCCTCTGCCTGCTCCGCCTTGCCGCGTCGCAACCGGCCAAACAAGCCCTTGGCAGGCGCCGCCGGCGTCTCATCGCCGCTCGCCTCGGCCCCGGTCGCGTCGGCCGCTGCGGCCGCTTCGGCTGCGTCGGCTTGGTCGTCGCTGCCCCTGCGGCGCCCGAACAGGGTCTTCTTCTCTTCCGCCGGCGTCTCGACTGGCTCCTCGGCGGACTCGACAAGCTCCGGGGCCTCCGGGCCGACCGCGTCGGCAAGGGTCTCGATCGGGGCGGATTCCTCGACCTCCGCCGAACCCGGCACGGACCCGGCCTCGTCAATCGGAGCTTCGGCCTTTGCCTCCGCCTCAGCGGCCCCGGAGCGACCACGCCCCAGCTTCAACCGCGACGCCAGCGTGGCGCCTTCCTCTGAATCAGACGCTTCCGCCTCGTCCCCGCGACGACGCAGCGCAGGCAACGCCAAGCGGCCCTGACGCGGCTTGGCCTCGTCCTCCTCCTTCTCGCGCTCGCGGCGCTCGCGTGCCTTCACCTTGCGCTCGGCGGCCTTGGCGCGAGCCTCCTCCTTGCGGCGGCGCGCCTCCTCCTTGGCCTCCTCGCGCTTCTGGCTGCGCCCGTGCAGCTTCTCCGGCGCCGCCTCGGTTTCAATGATCTCCTCAACGATGTGGAAACCCGCCTCGGTCGTGTACTCGCGACCCGGCTCGTGGCCAAAGGCGTGCACCTTTGCGAAATCGGGCACCTCGTCGTCGGGCAGGTGTTCGAAGGGGCTGCGGCCGTCGGGCAACCGAGGCGGATGGCGGGCTTCCTTCTCGTCCTCGGGCTGCTTGGCAAACGGACTCGTCCCGTCCACCAAGCGGAGGCTGCCGACCTTCGGCTTCTCGACCTTGGCAAAGCGCCCGCGCGCCTGCGCCTCCTCCCACTCGTCCACGCCCTCATAGCCGGTGCCGGCCTCCACGCCCTTCTCCCACGCGGTCGGGCCCTGCTCCTGGTGCGGCTGCTTGATCGGTTTGGCCAGCGACTGCTCCCACACTGAATCGGAATCCAGCATGGCCGCCCGCTCCTCGCGCGCTTGCGCCTCCAGTTCCCGCTGGCGCTCCTGCTTTTCGCGCTCCTTTTCGGCCTTCTCGCGCTCCTTCTCCTGTTCCGCCAGGCGCTTGCGCTCGCTGCGCGAGAGCTTGGCTTCGCCTTCCGCGACCTCCTCGGCCGCCGCTTCCTCGTCAGCCCCTTCGCCAGCCGCTTCTCCAGCCGGCTCGCCCGTTGACTCCTTGGCGGCGCGCTTGGCCTCTTTTGCGGCCTCCTTCTCCTCGGCCTTGATGCGGGCGGCCTCGGCGCGCTCCTGACGGGCGCGTTCGGCCTCATCGGCCTTGAGCTTGAGCTTGGCCGCCTTCTCGTCGGCCTTGGCTTTCTTCGCCTCCCACTTGGCCCGCTCCTTGTCGGACATCTCCTCCAGCGGCTTGGGGGGCGTCAGTTCCTCCGGCTCCTTGACGGCCTTGGATTTCTTGGCTTTCTTGGCCTTTTCAGGCTTCGGCTCGGCCTCGCCCTCCGCGGCCGGTTCCTCGTCTGCCTTGCGGCGGCCCAACAGGCCACGCTTGGACTTCGACTCAGCACCCTCCTCGGCGCCGCGCTTGGCGAACCGGGCGAGCAGCGCCTTGCCGGGTTTTTCGGCCTCAGCCGCGGACGGCAACGCTGGCGTCGCCTTGGCCGCCTTGATCCAGGCCTTGACGCGATTGGGACCCACGTCGTGGTCCGTGATGGTGACATCAACGCGCTCCAGGAGTTGCCCGATTTCGCCGGAGAGCGCCTTGGGTTTGCGGCCAGCCAGGTCCTCGACGGAGCCGACGCCGCTGCGCACGAGCACCTCCGCCTCCTGCGGGCCCACGCCGTCGACGCGGAGCAGGTCGCTCATGGCGCGCCATTTCTCGATTTCCTTGTCGCTGATCTCTGTCTTCCCGGCCAACTCCGC
>JBFJYU010000101.1:0-9653 GCA_041622435.1 Thermoplasmatota archaeon
GCCTGGCTCGGTGTCGCCTGCCGCCGCGTATCGCTCAGCAGCGCCCAAGCAAGGACGGTGGCCAGCAGCGCCAGGAACGCCCATGCCACGTACCGCTGGACGAACGCTACCGTCACCAGGGCGCCGGCGACGGCTAGCAGTATGCCGGCCAACGCCGCGCGCCAGCGGGGCCGGCGCCGAGGCTCGCCCGGTGGGTCAGCCGCATGCGGCCAGGGTCCCTCGGTGGCCCCGGAGGGTGCTTGGAATCGGTGCAACCGACAGGATTTCGCCCCGCGCCCCTATAAAGGGTAGAGGGCCGGGTGCTTTCGGAGAACCGGGCGCCATCATCACCCCCAATCCCTCGGTGGGCCCTGTGCCCCGGCGCCCCGTGGGGCCGATGGGCTTGTCCAGCGGGGCTATGTGCTGGAAGCGGCGCATGAGAGGTTGGTTCTATGCCGCTGCCCCTAGTTGCCGATGGCTGCCGAGTGTCTCTTGATGGATGGAGGTGCGCCCAGTGAGCGAAGAGATGGATGCGCCCGACTCCACGCCGCGATCCATTCTGGTGGTAGACGACGAGGAAGACATCCTGTCTTCCCTGCAGGATCTGCTGGAGGCTGCGTTGGAGGACGTGACCGTGACCACGTGTCCGTCCGGAACCGAGGCGATGGAAGAGTTGGGCAGTGGCACTTTTGACCTGATCATTTCGGATTACAAGATGCCCGGCATGAACGGACTCGAGTTCCTGGCCGAGGCGCGCCGCGTTGCGCCGAGCACGCCGCGCATCATGATGACCGCGTTCCCCGACCTGGACGTGGCCATCCACGCCATCAACGATGCTGGCATCGAGAATTTCTTCACCAAGCCGCTGGAGCCGGAGCAAATTTTGCAGGTTGTCCAGAGCATGATCACCAATCGCATCTCCAAGGTCAACCGCGAGCAGGCGTTCGCGCGCGCCATGGAGTTGCTGCGCCGCCGCGGCGCCGAGGCCTGATCCGGGTCCGGCCGGAGCCAGATCCGGCCGGCTCCCAGCCCACTTTCGAGCTAGCCCGGCCCCGTCCCGCGCGCGTGTGCGCCGGCGGGCAGCCGGTAGTGGCCTGTGGCCCGCACCATGGCCGGTGCGCGAGCCCAGCCCCCACGTGGTCGTTGAGGCAGCGGCGCGTGGGCGCGAGGCGCGACGGGGTGAAAGCGCGCCGCGGTACGCATCGCCCAGGCCAGCTCCCGCCGGCGCCGGTTGGGCTGACCACGGCGCGGGGCCGCGCCGCTTCCCTTGGGGCACTAGCTGCTGGGCGCCGGCGGTCCCCGACCCCGTTGCGGCGAGCGCCATCGAGGCGACCCCGCGGCCTCCGCGGCCTCCGCGGCCTCCGCGGCCTCCGACGCGGCCCATGGTCCCCTCGTCCCCGCAGCCCCCCGTCACGCGGTCCCCTGCGGGCGGCCTTCCCGTAGCCCCTTTGGCCGTGCGCCCGTTAACCCCGACGCCCGTCGTCCGCTACACGGCAGCTTATGACTCGCGGCGGCGCACCCCAGTCCACGGATGTGACGGCGGCCCAAACGTTGGTTCGCCTCAGGTCCGACCAAGGAGTGCGCGTTCGTGAATGACCTGCAGCAAGCTTCTGCAACCCTGCTCGATCGGCTAACCGAGGGCGCCTCGGTGGAGGGTGCCGCCCTCGTGAGTCGCGACGGCATCCCCATCCTGTTTCGCTTCCGAAACGCGGTTCGCCAGGAAACGCTCAGCGCCATGGGCGCCGCGATCCTCGGAGCCGCCGAGACCGCCCTCGCCGACATCACGCGCGATCGCGTTTCACGCATCATCGTGGAGGCCCCCCAGCACCGGCTGGTGATCACGGGGGTCGACGAGGAGTTGCTGCTGGTGGCCCTGATTTCCACGAGCGCCGAGCTGGAGCCTTCCCTTGAGAACGTCCAGTCGGCCACGGATCGGCTACGCCAGCTACTGGTGCGCGGGTGACCCCATGGTAACGGCGTTTGGCATCCCCCAACTCGACCGTAGCCTCGGGAGCATCCCCGAGCATGCGCGGGTCCTTCTGTTGAATGACCCCGCCGTCGACGCGACGCCGTTCCTGCGCCAGTGCGCGGCCGCCCATGCCAGCCGCGACCGCCCGGTTGTCTACGTGGTCACGAGTCGCGCGCCATCACAGGTGCTGACGGCGCTCGCCGACGACGGCTACGGCAGCGCGGCCGCCGGCATCTCGTTCATCGACGCCTACACCCCCCTGCTCGGCATGGATTCGGACGCTGCCTACCGCATCGCGGACCCCGCCAACCTGGAGGAGGTGGCCGCCGCCATCGAGCGCGCCGCACGCGAGCACGCAGGCGCCGTGCTGCTCGTGGATCACTTGTCGGGCCTGCTCGACGCCGCCGGCAGCGCGCCGTTTCAGGCCAGCCTGCCCGTCCTTCTACAGGCGATGGCCCGCTACCACTTGTGCGCCGCTGCCTTCACGTTCTGGCCCTACGGCGCCGCCGTGGATCACGTTCGCAGCCACTTCGACGCCGTCGTGCGGTTGCAGGCCATCGAGGACCGGGTCGTGATGAGCCAGTCCTTCCGCCTGGAAAGCGCCCGCTGGTTCGACGGCCGCACGGGGATGCCGCCGCGCCTCTACACGGCGCTCAGGCCGGGAGGCGTCCACGTCTACATCCCCAAGGTGCTCGTCACGGGCCCGTTCAACTCCGGCAAGTCCACCTTCATTCACGACGCTTCTGACGATGCCGTCAGCGTCGACCGCCTCGGCACCACGGTCGCCCTTGACCGGGGTCGGGTGCGCGTGGACGGCGTTCGCGTGGACCTGTTTGGCACGCCGGGCCAGGCGCGGTTTGACCCGCTCCTGGAGACCCTTCGCAAGCAGGCGCTCGGCGTCGTCCTCCTGGTCGATTCCAGCCGCCCCGAGACCTTCGCTCGCGCCCAGGAAATGTTGCGACAAGTATGGCGTTCCGGGCTACCGGCGATCGTCGCGGCCAACAAGCAAGACCTCCGCGGCGCCCTGACTCCCGAAGAGGTGGCGCGCCGCCTTCAGACACCCGCCAACGTTCCAGTGGTTCCATGCAGTTCTCAAATGCCCGGCCGAGCCAGAGCAGTGTTGAATGCCTTGATCGAGAGGATCCTCGAGCAAAAGGTGACGGCATGAAGATGCCCACTGGCGTTGAGCGACTGGACGCCCTCATCGACGGCGGACTCGCTTGCGGTAGCACTTACTTGCTCTACGGCCCGGCCTTCACGGGAAAGCGCACGCTGGCGCGCTTGGCGTTCCTGGCGGCGCTGCGCTCCGGCTCGCCAGCGATTTTGGTGCTCACCAACGCCGCCGCGGCCGACGTGCGGCGGGAGCTGACCGAGCTTGACCCCGCCTACCCCGGCTACGAGGCGGCGGGCCTGGCCTACTTCATCGACGCCTACAGCGCCTCCGTTGGCGCCAACGAGCCCAATCCTGGCGTCTCGTACGTCGACGGCCCGCTCGATCTGAACGGGATGAGCCTGGCGCTCAACGACGTGGAGACCCGAATCATGGCCGGGCACGACCAGCACATGCTGCTGCTCGACTCGGTTTCAACCCTGATGGCCTACGGCAGCGGCCAGACTGTGTTCCGCTTCCTGCAGGTGTTCCTCGGGCGCGCCAGGCGCGCCGGGGCATCCAGCCTGCTGCTGATGTCGGAGGGCATGCACGACGAGGCGGAAGTGCAGATGATCAAGCACCTGATGACCGGGTGCATCGAGCTGCGCCAGGAGACGTCTCGGTGCCAGCTACGCGTGCAGGGACTCACCCAGACCCAGAGTCGGGGCTGGGTCGATTACCGCCACGACGCCGCCGACTTCGAAATCACGGGATCCTTTGCAGCAGGGAGGATCCGGTAATGGATACCCGCCGCGGAGGCCGCCGCACCATGGGTCGCGACCGCGCCGCGGCGTCCGATATCGTTGGCTCCATCCTGCTCGTGGCCATCACGGTGGTTTCGATGATGAGCCTCGCGTTCGTCATCTACAGCCAGGATGGCCCCGAGGAGCGAACCCACGCCGACCTCTCCATGCGATTGAAGGCCGGGGCGGGCGGCTGGGGCACCGGCGATGAGGAGATCGTCATCACCCACACCGGCGGCGAGGCTCTGCGCAACGAGTTCACCACGATCCGGGTGATGATCGGTGGGACCCTGACCGAGTACCTCGCCGGCTCCCTGGGCGCCGGTTTTGCCGATGGCAAGCTGACCATCGGTGAGGTCTGGAACACGACCGACACGGTGGCGTCGTCGTCCGACGTCGCCGTCGACATCATCGTCGCAGGGGACCACAGCAGCCTCCTGTTCAGCGCCAAGTCGTCGCCCGACCTCGGCGGCTCGTGCAGTTCGGACATCACGCCCCCGTACGTGTCGCTGTGGGTGCAGAGCCCCGCGGACGTCAACGGGATGACCAATGGCACGGTCCTGGTGCGCGCAACCCTGACCGATGCGTGTTCGGGCGTCGAGCCCACGGCCGTGCCAAACCTGTACTACCGCATCAACGACGGAACCGATCCCGCCTTCACCGACGGCGGCGCCATGACGAGCCTTGGCCTGGATCGGTGGGAAGCCACGATTCCCGACCTGTTGTGGCCGACGCACCCCAACGAGAAGCTCCAGTACTACGTGGGCGGCCTCCAGGATGCGCTGGGCAACGCCGGCAGCAGCGTCGTTCGCAGCGACAACATCGAGCCGGTGCTGGCCATCACGTATGTGGACAGCCACACCGGTGGCCCCGGCACCATCGCCGACTTTGCCAACCTGCAGGCGTTCGACGACCTGAATGGCACCCTGTCGGAGGGCCTGGCCAGTGGGACCACCTTGTTCCTGGACGCCGATTCGGTGCTGTCCAACAATGGCTGGAACGACGCCGCCAACAGCTACGCATCGGACGACGCGTATGCCTGGGTCAGCGCCGACGGACGCACCATCCGTTACGGCATGGAGGCTCCGCCTCCCAGCGGCGGCACGATCACGTCGGTGGTCATCAACGTGGAGGGCCACATCACCGACTTCGGTAACGATCAGTGGCGCGTCTGGCCGTGCCTAGCCGCGGTGTGCGGCACCGATGCCGTCTACGCGGGCTCGGCCACCGACCAAACCATCGCCTACAACGTCACGACCTTGCGCCCGGGCGGCGGCTCCTGGACCTGGAGTGATCTTGACGACCTCGAGATGCAAATCAAGACCCAGAAGAGCGGCGGCCGCGACGGCACGTGGAAGATCGACAAGGTGTGGGCCGAGATCGACACGGACGGGTCCACGTACCAGGTTGACATGGTCACAGATTTCGTCGGGGTCACGGCCGGCAGCAACTACACCCTCCAGATGCTGTACCGGGTCACCGGTGACACCTTCGATGTCCAGGTGTACGACAACGGCACCTGGAACACGCGCGGGGCCAGCCTCACGGCGGCCACGGCGACCCTGTGGACCTACCAGTTGCAGGGTGGCGAGTACAACGGCGGCGCGCCATCGGTGCGGTTCCTGGACCACACCAACGACGCCACGCAGGGAACCGTCATCCTCGACTACATCCGGGTGGTGACCCAGTGAAGCGGCCTCTCGGCGGCGACGAGACGGGCGTGGCGACCGTGGTCGGCGGCCTGCTGATGGCCGGCATCCTGCTCGTGACGCTCGTCACGATCCAGGTGGAGTACGTGCCCGTCTGGGAGAAGGACGCCGAGGCGGCGCGCATGCGCGTGGTCATCGATCAGTACGCCGCGCTGAAGGCCGAAGTGGACCGGCAGCTTGGCAACGAAAGCCAGGCGCCGTCCACCAGCCCGATCAGCATGGCCGCCGGCCGGCCGGCCTCGGTGTTCAGCAGCCCCGGTTTGCCCAGCACGCTGGAGTTCGTCGAGGCGGACAAGCCCTTCAAAATCAATGCGACGGTGCTGCTGATCCAGACCCGGAACGGCAACATCGTCGAGAGCGCCGAGGAGTCCTGGACCCAGGTTTCCAGCGAACCCACCGTCGGCGACATCGCGCTGGTGGAGAGCCTGCGGGCCAAGATCCCCAGCGCGTCCACCGGTGGCGACAAGAGCGTCAGCCTGGAAATCACGGATGGCGACGGCTTGTTCGCCGGTCGCCTGGAGGCCATCGTCGAGCGCGACCCGCCCGACATCATCTTCCGCGTCAAGGTGACCGGGGCGGACAACGGCATCCTGCACGACCAGGGCTTCGCGCACCACCAGGGCAGCGGCCCCGACACCTGGTTCATCAACGCCATGGATCCCGACTACCGGTTCGACCGGCTCATCTCGTCGGCGACCAAGCCCCTGACGCTCACATTCAGCCAGACCAACGCCCCCAGCTCCGAGTACGCCGTCACCTACGCCACGAGCGGGGCAGCGGGCATCGTTGTGGGCGGCGCCGGTACAACCGTCAACAACTACGACGTGACCCACGCGGCCGGCACGCTGCGCTTGCAGGCACCCAACAACCACTACGTGCAGCAGAACATCCTGATGGAGAACGGCGCCGTGCTGGTGGAGCAGGATGGCACCGCCATCTTCCAGATCGCTCCCCACTTCAACGTGGCCACCGCCTCCGGCTACATGATGGTCGACATGACCATCCCCAGCCTCGTCGGCGCCGGCTCGGCCGTCAGCGGCGACGGCACCGCCAAAGTCCTGACCAAGGCCGAGAGCCACGGCAGCATCTCCGCGCTGGCGCCCAGCATCACGTTCACCGTTTCGACCCTGTACCCCACCCTCTGGACCGAGCACTGGAACGAGACCCTGTCCGCGGCCGGCTATTCACAGGGCACCGGCCACTATGCGTTGTCCACGACCGCCGACCAGGCGATCCTCACGCTCTACGGGCCCACCACGGCCCCTGCCTCGACGAAAAACGACCTCGCTCTGAACCTGCGCCAGGCCGACATCGACGTCAAAATCCTGTCCTAACCGGAGAAACCATGCCAAACGACCCCCTTGCCCCGAAGTCTGCCGACGACCAAACCGCGCCGCTACAGGCCGAAGCCCCGGGCTCAGCGCCCGCCGGCGACGGCCCGGGTTCTAGCGGGACCAATGCGTCGGAAAACGGCAGCGTTGCCCAGATGGAGACGCCGACCCAGCCGGACGCTCCTGCTGTCGGCGAAAGCGAGGAAGCTCCGGCGCCGAAGGGCAGGTTGGGGCGTGGCAAGCGGGCAAAGGGGGAAAAGAAGGACAAGCGCGCCAAGCGTGGCAAGCGCGGCAAGGGAGCCAAAGGTGCCGCCGAAGAGGCGCCCGCCGCCGGGGCAGGCGATGCCGGCGGCGACGGGGACAAGAAGGGCCTGATGGGGGGCGGCTCCAACCAGCTTCTTCGGGTCTTCAAGAAGCAGCAGAAGCTACGCGCCCACCAGGAACAGGAGGAGGCGCAGCGCATGGCGGAGGAAGCCAAGCGGCTACGCCGCCAGGCGCGTCAGAAGTCCAAGTTCCAGGATGAACTGGCCCGCCACGGCGAGCGCGTCGAGGACCTGGCGCCGTCGCTGGGCTTCGACCCGGACCGGCCGGTCACGGAGATCCCGGAGCTGCCCGAGGGCATGCGCGAGAAGGAATTCCAGGTGGTCCGGGAGGACCTCGCCTTCGTGCGCATCCTGTACGAGCCGGCGTCCAACACGCACATCTACGAGGTCATCGAGCCGACCCTGAACCGCACCGAGACGGAGATTTACACGTTCCTGCGCGAGACGTTGATTCGAACGCTGGACGGCCGGCGCGACAAGGGTGCGGACATGGATTGGGAGAAGGTGTTGACCGACGCGATCCTGCAAGCCATCGTCGACCACGAGATCCTGATCGACGACGTGGGCACGGAGCGCATCCGTTACCACCTGGTGCGGGACTTCCTGGGCTTTGGCCCCATCGACGTGTTGATGCGCGATCCGATGCTGGAGGACGTTTCCTGCGACGGCCCGCACGTGCCGTTGTACCTGTTCCACCGCAAGTACGAGTCCGTTCGATCGACGGTGATGTTTGACGACGAGTTGAACCTCGATTCGTTTGTCATCCGGCTCGCTCAGCGCAGCGGCAAGCACATCAGTGTCAGCGACCCGCTGCTGGACGCAACCTTGCCCGATGGCAGTCGCTTGCAGGCGACGCTGGCGCGCGAAGTCTCGACGCGGGGCAGCAGTTTCACGATCCGCAAGTTCCGCGCCGACCCGTTCACGCCGCCGGACCTGATCCGTTACGGCTCGATGAGCCCGGAGATGGCGGCGTTCTTCTGGATGGTCATGGAGGAGGGTGACAGCCTCCTGGTGGCCGGCGGCACGGCGAGTGGCAAGACGACGACGCTCAATGCCATCAGCCAGTTCATTCCGCCGGAGAAGAAGATCGTCAGCATCGAGGACACGCGCGAGATCAACCTGCACCACGAGAACTGGATCGCGGGCGTCACTCGCTCCGGCTTTGGTGGGCAGATCATCGGCGGCAAGCCCGCCGGCACCATTGACATGTACAAGCTGCTGGAGGCCGCCCTGCGGCAGCGGCCGGAGTACCTGGTCGTCGGTGAGGTCCGTGGCCCCGAGGCCCTGACCCTGTTCCAGGCGATGGCCACCGGCCACGCCGTTTACTCCACCATGCACGCGGACTCGGTCAGCAGCGCCGTTTACAGGTTGGAGAACCCGCCGATCAACGTTCCCCGCATGATGCTACAGACCGTCGACGTCATGCTGATCCAGCGCCAGGTTCGCATCGGCTCCAAGATGACGCGCCGCGTCACCGAGGTGACCGAGTTCGTGGGCTTTGACCCCGACACGGGCGAACTGCTGACGAACACGGTTTTCCAGTGGAATCGCCGCCGCGACAAACACGAGTTCATGGGCAAGAGCGACATCATGGAGCAGTACATGGAGCATTGCGGCCTGGACGCCGAGGGCCTGCGTGAGGAGTGGAACCGCCGCATCCTGGTGCTTGAATGGATGGGTGCCGCCGGTTTGAACAGTTTCGAGGAGGTCACCTCCGCGATCGCCGACTACTACGCCAACCCCGATGTCCTCATGGAGCGCATCAAGTCACAGATGGCGGAACTGGAACTGGAGGTTCCCGAGGCGCCGGGTCTGGGCATCATCGCCACGCCGGCGACCGAGAGCAGCGCACTGGATTGGCAGATCGTCAACGACGATGACGAGGTGCCAGAACCGGCCGCGCTACCGGGCGCCGTCCGCGACGCTGGCGCGGCCGACTCGTTGCCGCCGCCACTGCCGGAGCCGCAACCGCCTGCGCCCCAGGACGCTGGCGCGTTGCCGGCGTCTGTCTTCGGCGACCCTGCTGAAGCCCAGCCCGCTCCGGAGTGGACCCCCGGCGTGCCGCCGCCAAACGACGCGCTGGACCAGCTTGAGGCCCAGTTCGAGGAGCCTGAGGCGATGATGGACGAGCCTGCCTTGCCGGCCCCCGCCGAGCCGGCCGCCATCGACGCGCGTGACGCGCTCTCTGACCTGTACGAGGACTCGGAGGACGACTACGATTTGGCGGCCAGCGCCTTGCCGGCCCTTGAGCCCGAGCCCCTTGCCAGTGAGGAGCCGACGCAGGCCCCGTGGCCGGCCCTTGAGCCCGAGCCCGGAGCCAGTGAGGAGCCGATTGAGGCGCCGCTGCCGGCGCTTGAGGCCGAGCCCCTGGCCAGTGAGGAGCCGATTGAGGCGCCGCTGCCGGCGCTTGAGGCCGAGCCCCTGGCCAGTGAGGAGCCGATTGAGGCGC
>JBFJYU010000102.1:0-9521 GCA_041622435.1 Thermoplasmatota archaeon
CACAGCTACGACGACGACGGCACTTACCGGGTCAAGCTGAAGGTCATTGACGACGACGGCGCCGCCCATGTGGCGGTGGCGGAGCTCGCGGTGCTCAACCGGCCGCCCACGGCAGCCTTCGATGTCGAGCCCGACGAGCCCCACTTCCTCGCCGACGTTCACTTCCACGACCGCTCAAGCGACCCCGACGGTGACGTGGTGGCGTGGGCGTGGGATTTCGGCGACGGAACCGGCAGCACCGACCAGAAACCCAAACACCGCTACGACGAACCCGGCACCTACCGCGTGCAACTCACCGTCACCGACGACGACGGCGCCCAGACCACCGTGGGCCGCGACGTGGAGGTCGGCTTGCCGCTGCCCACGCCCCTGTTCTCCTGGACCGAGGCCCTGGTCGACGGGGCCGTGGTCGTCCAGTTCCGCGACGAATCCTGGGCCCAGGTGCCGGAAAATGAAACAGGCCGCGCCGGCCTCGGCATCGCGCGCTGGCAATGGAGCTTCAAGGGCGACGACGGCAGCCACGGCGAAAGCACCGAACAGCACCCCCTGCACCGCTTCGCGGCGCCTGGCACCCACGTCGTCGAACTAACCGTCACCGACGAGCGTGGACGCGTGGCGCGCTTGCGCAAAGTGCTCCGGATCGGCCAGTTCGCTGGGGGCCTCGCGCCCGACTGCGCCGAAGCCGGCATCACGCAAGATGGCGCTCCGGAAACGGCCGCCATCACGAGCACCGACGACTAGGCGGGGCGACGGGTTGCAACCAGCCGGCGACGTGCGTCGCCGCGCTGGCCTACTTGGCAACCCAGGAGCCGTCTTCCGATTCCTCGAACCGGTCGAGCACGGCGCGCCAGGCAGCCTTCTCGGCGTGCGCCTCGCTGCAGCGCCAGCCGAAGTCCTTGTTGTAGGTCGCGACGAACAATTGCTGGGCGTCCTCAGGCAGTGCCTTGGCGGGCTTGGGGATTTCAGCCACCGACGCGAGCATGGATTACCTCACCTTGAGGGCGTAGTTGCCGCTCTTGCTGATGTTCATGGCCTCGGCGAGCTCCGACTTCTCGGGCTCGAGCACGGCCAAAAATCCGCTCCACTGCTTGCTCGTGGGGGCGTTGCACAGAGGGCACAGCGCTTCCTCGGTGAGGAAGTGGTCGTTTTTGCAGGCGCGAATCACGCTATGCAGCCTCCGCCGGGTTCTCGCGGGCCTTGCGGCGGTCCTCGTCGATCCACTCGAAGCGGCCGAGGCCGGGCTGGCGCATGGTCAGACCGATCTTGGATTCGCGCGGGCTGAGTTCGTTGAGGCTGGCGGTGACGACGCGTGCGCGCACGTTGTCCATGACATCGAGGCTGCGGCCGGTTTCCTTGCCGGTCAGGCGCTCGTTCTGGACGTCGGCGGACACGAAGTCGTTCATCACCTGGCTCATGTGAACCAGCGCGTCGAGGGGTCCGATGTGGACGAAGGCGCCGAATTCGACGATCTCCGCCACGATGCCGTCGACAACCTCCTGGTTGTCGGGCTTGAAGGCAAGGGCGTCAAAGACGACGCGCTGGTAGACCGCGCCGTCGCCGTGGATGATCATGCCCGCGCCCTGGGGGCGGACGTTGGTCGTCAGCACGGTGACGCCGTGGTTCTTCGTCAGGCGGCCCTCGAAGGCTTCCTGGACGAGGAGCTCGATGCTGGTCTGCAAGTCTTCCACCATCAGTTCTGGCGGGATGCGAACGGTGTCGCTCATCTGGACGATGCGGTACATGGCTGAGGCTCCCCGTGACGGCTGTGCGAGGAAGGCTCGATTATAAGCGATTTGGTCGCTGCGATGCGGCCGCCCGGGTGGGTGGCCCGGGTGGGTTGCCTGGGCGGGTCGGGCTGCGGGGTTGTCCGGCGCCGCTCCCGCCAAGGGCAGTTGCCTCTGGGTCGGGCAGCAGTTCCATGAAGTCGGGGCGGGGTTCCGGGTCGTGGAAGTCCTGGTCACCGGCGCATCGGGCGTGCTGGGCTCTGTGCTGGTCGACGAATTGCAGCGCCGCGGCCACCGGGTCCGCCGCGCCAGTCGCCGGCCGAGGGACGGCTGGGTCGTCGCCGATGCAACGAAACCCGCCAGCCTGGCCGCCGCCTGCGCCGGGATGGACGCTGTCGTGCACTGCGCCGCCGACCCGTTTGGCAGGGCGCGCGCCGTCGAGGTGGAAGGGATCCAGGCTTTGCGCGCAGCAGCACCCCGCGCCCGGCTGGTCTATCCGTCCATCGTCGGGTGCGACCGGATCAGGTTCTCGTACTACAGGGTCAAGTCCGCCGCCGAGCAGGCCCTCGCCGCGGCGGGCGGCGACTACGCCATCCTGCGCCTCACCCAGTTCCATGAGTTCGCCGACCGGCTGGCGCGGCTTCCGGTTCCGATGGCGTTCGTCGCCATGCGCGCCCAGACCATCGCGGCCAGCGACGCTGCGGCGGCACTCGCGGACGTGGTCGAGGGGACGCGGCGGGGGCGCTGGGACGACGTGGGTGGCCCCGAGGTCCACGCCATGGCCGACTTGATCCGGCAACGGCTAAGGGCCGACGGCAGGCACCGCCCCATCGTTCGGGTTCCCGTCGGTGTCGGCGGCTTCCGGGCGGGGTACAACCTCTGTCCCGAGCGCCGCGTCGGGCGCATCACCTGGGCCGAGCACCTGGCCGGCACGAGCCGACCAGGCGCCTGAGCCCCGCAGGGGCGACCCCTAGCAGGAGCGGCCGGCCGGGTAGAGCTGGTCCTCGGACTCGAAGTAGTCCACGAAGACGGACAACTCCACGTTGGCGTCAACCACTTGGCCGGTGAGGGCCAGTTGGTACTCCCCAGCCGTGAGGTTGAGCCCGGGGATCGTCAGCGTCTGCTGCAGCGACGTGCCATCGGCGTTCAGCGTGCCAGCCAGCGAACCGTCCGGGTTCAGCACCTGGATCGCCACGTTGGACGCGGCCGCCGTCACGGCGTTGCCAGGGTCCAGGCGGACCATCACGGAGGCGGAGCGCGCCGCGCACGGCAGCGCCACATCGAACGCCCACTGGTCCTCGGCCTGCAAGCCGCTGACGACGTTGGTGCCCGAGTAGGACAGGGTCGTGCTGTTGAACAGGTCGGCCGGAATCACGAGGGGCGCCTTGTAGGGCAGACCGCCAGGCAACTCGGCGCCGCTGGCAAACGGAGCCATGTCGTCCTCGAAGCCGGGGTAGATGATCTTGGTCAGTCCGCCGCCGGGGTACATGCCATCGTTGGTGACGTGGCTCGTGATGTGCGAGTGGAACACCCAGATGCCTTCGCGGCCGGTGTGACCCTCCAGCAGGACATCGTAGCGCTCGCCGGGGCCGATGGTCAAGGTGTCGACCCAGTAACGGCTGCCGGGCGGCAGCGGGTTGCCATCCTTGTGCGTCACGAGCAGGTCGTGGCCGTGCGGGTGCAGGGTCTCGATCGTGAACGGACCGGCGTTGAGAATCCTCAGCCGCACCCGTTCACCTGGCTCCAATTGGATGAGTGTGTCGTCCCGTTTGACCGTGTTTGGGAAACTATGCCCGTTGAGAAGGAACACATCAGGCTCCGCCTCAATGGGCGGGTTTTGACAACCCTGGATGCCGCTGGCGCCACAGCTGGCGCCGTGTTTGTGATCCTTGTGGGGGTCGATCTCCTCGCCCTCCGCCAGCGGAACCGTCTCAACGAGGTCGCGAATCAGGTTGGAGTAAACGAGGGTGTACTCGTTGTCAATGTCCTTGGGCTCCCACTCGGTCTCCTGGGGCTCAACGATGATGACGCCGTACAGGCCCTGCATCACGTGGAACTGGGTGTCCACGTGGCAGTGGTACCACAGGGTGCCGGCGCGCTTGGCGATGAAGTCATAACGGAAGCTTCCGCCGGCGGCCACCGAGTCCTGCGTGGAGCCGGGCACGCCGTCGCTCTCCCACGGCACGAACTGGCCATGCCAGTGGATCGTGTGGGGGTGGAAGTGGTTGTTCTCGAAGTCCACAATGACTCGGTCGCCCTGCTTCACGCGCAGTTGCGGACCGGGCACGCTGCACTTGCCCTCGGAGGCGTCGCGGATGTTGCCGGCCGAGTCGATGACGGTGCCGTCCTGCTCGCGCAACTCGACGGCCGCGGCGCTGTAGGCGTCGTTCGGGTCCTTGGCCTCGGCGCAGAACGCCCACAGGTTGGCGTTGAAGCCGGGGTAGACGGGCACGTCCACCAGATCCTCGACCCACATCCGCAGGTGTACGGTGCGGCCGGTTTCCGTGAAGCCGGCGCCCGGCTCGAAGTTGAAGCCGCTGCCGCCGAAGCACCCAGCCAAGGGCACGGCGAGGAGCGTCAAAGCGGCGAGTAGAAACTTGCTCGAGACCATGAAAAGATACCTCCCCCGTGGGGGGACTTGCCGCTCAAGTCGGGCCGCGATTCCATAAGGGTTGTGGTCGCACGTCTCACGTATTGTTTGAGAAATGAGCAACTCTTGGGGGTGGGCTCCCTGGCGCCCGCGGATCCCAGGTCCCGTTACGGGGCCTCGTACTTGTGCGTCGGCTTCATGTCCAGCATCGCGGTCACGGCAAGATCGTAACTGACCTGCATGGCGTCGTGAACCGTCAGCGTGACGCGGTAATTACCAGCCGTCATGTTCTGGTACACGTTGCTGCCCGACTGGTCCACGAAGAGCGCCTTGTTGTCCGCGTGGATGCTGTACGTCATCGCCTCGCTGGCGGGCGAATCCGCCTCCGCCGAGTACGTGAGGTTCACGTACATCGTGGACGCCGGCAACTCCAGGCTGAACGAGTGGCTCGTCTGGTCAAAGTTACCGGTGGACTCCGCCAGGCCAAGCTGCTCCGCCGTGCTCTGGAATTGCCCGCCGCTGCCGCCGTGCAGGTTGCCACTGAAGTTCTGCATGAAAACGGGGTTCGGCCGGTCGTCTGTCACGTAGAGCGTGAACTCGCCGGCCACGGACGGGTTGACCGGATCGCGGCCGACGACCGTGATCGAGTACGCGCCCGCCTTGCCGAACGCGCCCGCCACGGTGCCGTCAAGCCCGAACGAACCGCCGGTGAACGTGTCACAGAAATCGCCCTCCGCCTCGCGCGTCGGCGCCGGCAGAGCCTCCGTGGCGACGGTGAACGGCTGGCTGGCGGCCGAGCCGCTGCCAAAGGGAACACCGACCGGGCCCGCTCCGCCGTGGGCGTGGGCGCCGCCATGCGACGCCAGCAACTCACCCTTGTAGAAACAGATCCACTGGTAGCGCAGCGGGTCCGACTCCGGGTCGCTGCTCTTGGCAGCGGAGAAGGCCACCTTCTCGCCGACGACGGCCCAGTTGGTCGCCGCCTCGAACTGGAAAGCGGGAGCCGCGTTCTGGCCGGTTCCCATGGTGAGTTTCTTCGTGAACGTCTGGGGCACGTCGCCCTTCTCGATGCGCAACTCGGCCGTCAACTGGCCGTTGGCGAAGCCGTACACGTGCTCGACCGTCTTGCCTTCCTGCGTGGGGCTGCCGTCGCCGAAGTTCCACACGTAGCGGTCGCCGCTGCCCTTGGCCGTGAAAACGTAGGCCTCGGTTACGGGGTCGCTGGGGGCCTTCACGCTGATGCCGGCGGTTTCGTCGCCGGTGCATCCCGCGAGCGCCACGGCCAGGACGGCGAAGCCCACCAGGGTGGCGAGTGATCGGTTCATGGGGCGCTCGATGCAGAAGCTCCGATCATAAGGGTTATGGTAGGGTCGCGGCGGAAGCGCGCCGCCCAGCGGTCCAGGCGTGCCCTCGTCGGTCCGCCGCCTCCTTCCAAATGCCCCGCATCCCGCGCTCTTATGAGGCGCCGCCGCTTTTTGCCGCCCATCCCATGAAGCTCCGATGCCCCAAGTGCCAGACAGTCAATACGTTCGAGGACGGCGAGGCGCTGCGCTGCGACTCGTGCGGGTTCGACGGCAAGCGCATCGAGGGCGTCACCGCGCCAGCGACCACGGGCGCCGTCCCCGCCAGCGGCCAGGTCACGGCCCAGCCCACCACGTCCGATGTCGCCCCCACGACGCCGGGATCCGCAACAGGCCCTGCGCCGGCGCCCATCCCCCTGCCGGGCACCGGCGAGGCGGGACAGGCTGAAGACGAGTGGCCCGAGGAATCCGACGCGGGCTGGGATGAGTCCATGTGGCCCGATGAACCCGAGACCGCCACCGAGCAACGCACGGACGGCTTTTCGGTCACCGGTCTGATCACGGGCATCGTCGGCATGTCACTGCTGGCCATCATCTTCAGCGCCGTCGGCATCAGCCGGTGCAACAAGCACGAGGACCTGAAGGGGAAGGGCATGGCCATCGCCGGGCTGGTGCTCGGCATCATCTGGCTGATCATTTCCATCGCGCTGGCCTACCTCGCGTACGCCACGACGATCCTCGACGGCTACATCTAGGGTCGCGGAGCCACCCGGCCACCGCAGGCCCGCGTCCCGGTGCAGGGCATTCGATTGGCCGACGCGTTCCCATCGCTTAAATGGAAGGCGGCATTGGAACGAGACGTGCGGGTCGTCTTCGTCGGTCGCGACCGCAAGGTGCCCAAGCGCCTGATCTATTATGTTCTGACGTTCGGCATCTCGCGGCGTATCTGGTTACACCGGATCAACAAGGAGTTGGACGGCCACGACGCCCTGCTTCTCAACCACAACTGGATCCGGTTCCTGCTGGTCTTGCCGATCATCGGGCCCACCATCGTGACCAAGCAGACCGCCGCCCGCGCTGCCCGCATGATGCGGGACAGTCCGGTGCGTTACGGCCCGCCCCTGCCGCTGTGGCTGCTGACCTGGCTGCCCATCCTGGGCAACCTGTTCTTCATTGGCTGGACCCAGCACAAGCTCAACCAGTTCTGGGTGCACGAGCGCCGTCACCCGGAGCACGGAATCGAGATTGACATGGATCTCTCCGACGATCCCGGCTTCCTCCTCGAACTGGAGAAGGCGCGGCAGGAGAGCTACTTCGCCGGCAGCCGCTACGATCGCCGCGCCGAACGGCGCCGGGAGCAGTGGGCCATGGTGCAGGGGCGCTGGCACAACATCCAGGACGAGCGCGCGGCCGTGCGCGAAGCCGGTGGCTCGACGCCGGTGCTTCCCTGGAGGCGCCCCGAGCGTCCGCCTCGGGTGCGGCTCAAGGCCACGTGTGGCCGCTGCTCGCACCAATTTGAGGTCGAGCGGGACCCGCTGGCCGAAACCAGCCTGGTGTGCCCCAACTGCGAACTGGCCGAGGTGCTCCCTTCGCTGCGCAGCGACACGCTGAGTCGCAAGGAGAAAGTCGCCGTGCCCGCAGTGGGCGTGGACTGCCCGCGGTGCAAGAAGCACTTCTCGACCGTGCGCAACCTGCACGGGCCGACGCCCGTCAAGTGCCCGGGATGTGGCCTTGAGGACGAGCTGCCAGCGCCGCCGGGCGCCGTGAGCGGGTCCTAGACGAACAGGTCCCGGCCGCCGAGGATGTTGAGCGTCGCCATCAGCAGCAGCGCGACGACACCGCCGAGCAGGATCGTCGCGACGGCTGGCAGTAGGCCCAGGGTTGCAAGGAACAGGAGCGCGGCGGGCACGAGGCCCAGGAACGCGCCGGCGGTGGCGAAGTGGCGGTAGCGCAGGCGCAAGGCCGCGATGCCGCCCACGACGACCAGCAGGGCCATGACGGCGAAGACGCCGGAAAGGACGCGCGTGGCGGTGAGGAGCGAGTCCACGCCGATCCAGCGTTCGGTCTCCATGGGGTCCTCGGCAACGTCAACGATGACTTCTTGGACGTCTAGGGCCAGCACCTGCCGGCGCCATTCCTGGCCTGCGTGGGTGATGGTGACGTTGACGGCGGCGTGCTCGGGCAATGTGACGTTGGCCCACCCGCCGGCGTCTGTGGTTGCGTTGGCCACCGCCTCGCCGGTGACCGTGTGGACGGCCACGGTGGCGTTGGCGATGGGCACGCCCGCATCCAGGAGTTGCAGGTGCATTTCGCCGCCGGGCTGGTCGGCCAGCAAACCGATGTTCTGCTCCACTTGGGCGGCGGGCAGGAACGCCGAGAACAGGAACGCCGACATCGCGACCGCTCCCATGATGACGAGGATCAGGCCGCCCGACTGGACGCGCCGCCGCCGTGGGTCGCCCGCCACAGGGGCCGCCGTCGGGGCTGCCCGGGTTGTCTGGCTCTGCAAACCACCGCAGCGGGGACAGAACGCGAACTCGCTGGAATCGTAGCGTCCGCCGCACTCCGCGCACTCGACGCGCTCTTCCACAGCACGTCGAGTCAAGCCCCCTTCATAAGTGGTTTTGACTCGACAGTCCGATAAACGGAACCGCAGGTCAAGGGGCTGTGTCCCGGCTCCGCTGCCCCCGCTGCTCCACCATCGTCGAGGTTGCCCCCGGCCAGCAGCCGGCGTGCCCTTCCTGTGGGTACGGCCAGGACGCGGCAGCGACGCCTGTGGTTCCTGGTGCTCCTGTGACTCCTGCTCCTGCCGCGCCTCCCGCCGGCCAGTTTCCCGCGTCGCCAGGCCACCCAGCCCCGGTCACTCCCGGGCCACCGGCGCCGCCGTGGGGTCCCCCATCGGCTGGTGGGCCGGCCCAGTACGGCGTGCCAGCCGGCACCATGACCGGTCAACCGGCACGCCTCGGGCAGGGGCCGCCGGGAACGATCCGCAGCCCGGGCCTCATCGTCCTGTTCTACGTCATCACGTTCGGCATCTATGGGCTGGTGTGGCACTGGAAGACGGCCGCCGAGATCGACCGCTATCAGCCGGACGCCCGCGCCAGCGCCGTCATGCGGCCGTACGTTTTCCTTGCCTTGGCCGCTGGCGTCCTGATCATCACGGCCGTGGCCCTGGCGGCGTCGGCCATGGCCGACCTGGACTGGACCGGCGACGGGCCCAGCGACGAGGAGTTCATCGACGCGCTGAGCGGCCCCGGCCTGGCCATCTTCGGCGTCGCCATCCTCCTGGCACTCACGGGCGCCGTCCTGCAAGGCATGGGCCTGTGGCGCGTCTGGACCACCACCGCCCAGGCGCAGACGGCGCTCGGCACCCAAGCCATCCAGCCGGGGCTCCTGCTGGCCTTCTGGCTGTCCCAGTGGATCGGACAGGTGATCGGCTTCATTCCGATTCTCGGCGCCCTTGCCGGCCTCGCCATCATGGGCCTGCTCATCGCCTGTTACGTCATGACGCAGCAGGGCCTGAACCAGGTCTGGCGCGCCCACGGCGCCGTCGGCTAGGCACTCCGGGCGGCGAAGCACTCATGACGGGGGCCCGGCTCGCGCGGCTGTGCCCGGCGTCACCGCAGCCCTGCTCGGAAACCTGGATGCCCGCCGCGAGTTCGGAAAGGTGGGAACCCAGAGCGACATCCACCTGCATGACTTCAAGGAGTCTGGAACCGACGTGACCACGATCGTGCCGGCCCGCTACCCCGAGAAGGTGCAGGGCCTGAGCTACGCGTTGACCGGCGGCGACTGCGCCGCGCTCGTCGTGTCCGAGCTCAACGCCCAGGTGGGTGAACAAATCCTCGCCGCCGACGCCGCCGGCATCACCCACGGCATCGTCGTGTTGCAGAATTTCCTGGACCC
>JBFJYU010000103.1:0-9420 GCA_041622435.1 Thermoplasmatota archaeon
ACCGACGTCTCGGCGAGCGAAATCACCACGACCAACACGGGCGGCGTGGTGGTGCGCAGCGGCGGCTTCTCGGCCACCGAAGGCGACAACTTCCTGATCCGTACGAAGGAGAGCGTTGCCGGCGGCGGCATCACGATGGTGCGGCTCCTGGTGCGTCAGGACAACCCCACCACGACCGAGACGATGATCCGGATCTCGGGCGGCGGCAGGGAAGACGTGGACGCCTACACGACGGTTGCCCGGTCCGGCCGTTGGGTGTACGACGCCGCCAACTGGGACGGCGTCACCGCCATCGAATGGCACGCCGTCCTCTCGGCGCCCGACAAAGGGTTCACCGCCCTCCTCTTGCGCACGAACGACGCCGCCGCCGTTGCGACGTTCAAGGACATCCAAGACATCACCGTGGTCAACACCGCCGACGTGACCGTGAGCCTCGCCGATGGCGACGAGTTGGAAATTGAAATTAAAAAGAAGAACACCGGCGACGGACTCCATCACAACAGCTTCATCGTCATCAAACAAACAACTTTCACCAAAACGGTGCGCTACGCCGCCCTGGCCAACACGGACGACACCACGGCGACCACCTACACCACGGTCGGCCACCCCGGGCGCCTGCACGGCGGCGACGAATGGACCACCAACACCGCCCACCTGGAAGTCACGCTGGACAACGACCAGGCCGGCGGCACCACCTACGCGCAGCTCAGCGAGAGCAGCACCGGCGTCATCACTGGCAGCGAGACCAGCAACACTGGAACCGCCCATGCCCGCGTGCGCAGCGGCGCCCTCAGCCTCCCCGGGACGAACACCACGTACACCGTGGAGGCCAAAGCCTCGTCCGGCAGCACCGCCACCGTTCGGGCGGCGTGGCTCATGATTCTCCAGGACCAGCCGACCGGCGGCGGGGGCCCCCTGTACGACCACGTGCTGGAGACCGACCCCACCGAGGCCGCGTGCTCGTGGACCTTCCGCCTCGAACATGTGAGCGACAGCAACCTCGCCCGCATCGACTACATGAACATCAGCTACGCCGGCGACGGCCCATCAGGGCAAATCCAGGTGGCCAGCGGCAGCGTCACGCAAACCACCGGCAGCGCGCTGGCCGTCGGCCCCGGCGCGTTGCTGAAACACATCGTCGAGGTGACCACCACCGGCGCCGGCACCACCACGCTGGACGCCGATGTCCGCGGCGTTTGCGGCGGCATCCAAACGTGGCAGCGAGTCACATACCGGGTCGAGTAGCGCCCACCTGGCCCCACTCAGCGCCGACTGCGCCACATGCGCCACGGAACGCTGGCGCTGTGGGCCCACACCCGGCGCCGCGGCGAGGACTCCCCGACGCCCCGGCAGCGGCCCCGCGCGATGGCATCCACCACATCGTCCGTGGACTCCAATGCGTCATCGAAAACCGTGTGCGCCGTACCGATTTCGTTGACGAGGTGCGCGTCGCTGCCGCCGACGGTGACCACACCCAGCTCGGCGCATAGGGCGGCCAAGTTCTCCATCACGGGCCGGCGTTCGCGGGCGTTGTGGGACTCCACGACCCGGACGCACCCTTCGGCGACGCGGCGGCGCAGCGTGTCGGGCCCGACGCCCGAAAGGAGGCGCAACGGATGGCTTGGAATGGCAACGCCCCCTGCGTCGGCGGCGGCCTCGACGGCCTCCGGAAGGCTGGTGCGCGCCGGCACGTCGTCCGACACGCCGATGGCCAGGACATGGCCCTCAATGGTGCTGACCTCGATGCCGGGAACGATCAGCAGCCCGGTGCGCTCGGCTGCCCGGCGTGCCTCGGCGTGGCCGGCGCGGGTGTTGTGATCCGTGACGGCGAAGCCGTGCAGCCCCGCCGCCTGGGCCGCCTGGGCCAGTTGCATCAGGCTGCCCCGGGCGTCGCGGCTGCGGTGCGAGTGAACGTGCAGGTCCAGCCGGAAGCCGTCGGCGTCGGCCATGTCAGCGGATCCTGGCTCCCGCGGGCAGGGGCTTTTGCGGGTTGAGCACGGCCACCGTGTCGCCGTTGTCGGCTGCCAGGATCATGCCCTGGCTCTCCACGCCGCGCAGCTTCGCCGGCTTCAGGTTCGCCACGAACGCGACGGTCTGGCCGACCAATTCCGAGGTGTCGGGGTAGTAGGCCTTGAGGCCGGCGACAACCTGGCGTTCGCCGAGGTCGCCCACGTCCAGCTTCAGCACGAGCAACTTGTCGGCCTTGGGGTGGGGTTCGACGCTGCGGATGACGGCGAGGCGGAGCTGGATGCGGGCAAAGTCGTCGATGGAGACCAGCCCGTTGTCATCGCTCGCTTCGGTGGCGGCGGGCGCGGCCTTGGCGGGTTTCGCGGCCTTGCCGGCCTTGGCGGGCTGGGCTGCCGCCTCCGCCGGCTTGGCCGGCGGCTCGTAACCGGGAATATCCTTCGGATCGAGCTTGCGAAACAGCGCGGCGGCGGGCTGCAGCGGGTGGCCCGCCTTCAGGGGCGCCATCGCGGCGTCCCAGCCGGCGTCGTGCACGCTGCCCTCCTCGCCCAGTTGTTGCCACGCGCTCTGGGCGGCCTCGGGGAGGTACGGCGCCATGTACACGGCGCACGCCTTGACGACGCGAAGCAGGCTGTAAAGCGCCGCCTCGCCCGCCTCGCGGTCCTGCTTGAGCAACTTCCACGGGGCCGTCTCCTGCATGATCTGGTTGCCGACGCCGGCGAACTCCATCAGCCGGCGGGCGGCCTTCTTCAGGTGGACGCCGTCGAGGCTGCGGGCCATGTCGGCTCCGCAGGCCGCGATGGCCTCCTCCACGCGCCGGGCCAAGTCGTCTTCGGCCGCAGGGGCAGCGGGGATCTGTCCGAGGTTCTTCTGGGTGAAGCTGAGCGTGCGGTGAACCAGGTTGCCCAGAGTCCCCACCAACTCGTCGTTGACCTTGCTGAGGAAGTCGTCCCACGTCCACTCGCTGTCCCGCTGCTCGGGCATGTTGATGGACAGGTAGTAGCGCACGGCGTCGGACTGGAACCGATCCAGCACATCGTGGACGTTGATGCTGACGCCGCGGCTCTTGCTGAACTGCTGGCCGCCGAGGTTCAGGAACTCATTGGCAGGAACGTCGTGGGGCAGCACCAGGGGCGCCTCGCCCCGCCGGCGGCGGGCGTGGTTGACGGCGCTCAGGATGCCGGGCCAAATGATCGTGTGGAACGGGATGTTATCCTTTCCAAGGAAATAATAGGCCCGCGTGTCCGGGTTGGTCCACCAGTCCTGCCACGCATCGGCCGTCGCGGCCGCGGGCGCGCTTGCAACATGGCTGCCGTCGACGGTGCCCGCCCAGTCGCCAGACGCCGAGCGGCGCGCCCACTCAATCGCCGCGCTGAGGTAGCCACACACCGCCTCGAACCACACATAGATGCGCTTGTCCTCGTAGCCCTCAAGGGGAATCGGCACACCCCAGGTCAGGTCGCGGGTGATCGCCCGGTCCTGGAGCCCCTCACGCAGCCAGTTCTGGGTAAAATTAATTGTATTGGCGCGCCAGCGGTCCTTGTTGTCGGCCACGTAGCGCTCCAGTTCCGGCTGCAATGTTCCGAGCAGGAAAAAGTAGTGGTCCGTGTCGCGGAACTCGATCGGGTGGTCCGGGTTGAGCTTGGAACGGGCGTCCAGCAACTCCTGGGGGTCCAGGGTCTTGCCGCACGCATCGCACTGGTCCCCACGCGCCCCCTCGGCCTTGCAGTGCGGACACGTGCCCTCCACGTACCGATCCGGCAGGAAGCGGCCGGCCGCCGTGTCAAAGGGTGCCTGCATCGTTCGCTTCTCGATGAAACCCTCCGCCAAGCAGTCCTTGAACGCCGCCTGCACCACGTCGCGGTGGTTCTGGGTCGTCGTGCGCGTGAACAGGTCAAAACCGATGCCCAAGCGGTCCAGGGCCCGCACGTGATCTTCGTGGAAAGCATCCACCACCTCTGTTGGCGTTCGCCCCTCCGCCTCCGCCTTCAAAAGGATCGGCGTGCCATGGCAGTCGCTGCCGGAGACCATCAAGACCTCCCGGCCGGCCATGCGACTGTAGCGCCGGAAGATGTCCGGCGGCAGGAGGCTGCCGGCTACGTGGCCGAGGTGCAGCGGCCCGTTGGCGTAGGGCCAGGCCACCCCAATGAACACACGGTTTTCACTCACGGCCGCGGGCACGAGCACCCCCCCGATAAAGGAAAGCGTTGCAGGCTGGGCCCCACGGGACTCCCCACCAAAGGAAGGAGCCATACTTGGATGAGTGTACCAGAAGGGCTAAACGATTCGGAGTTGACAGTCAGGGTTTAGAGGAGGGAAAATGAACCGCAGCTCCCGCCTGCCCGACCGGCCACGCAGACGCCCCCAAACGGAAACCCAGACCATCGAGGTGTGGCTACCCCACCGCGAGGACCTGGATTACGTGGTGGCGTTCAAGGCGCTGGCGGAGAGCCACGAGTTGCTTGAGCAATCCCGCCCCGGCGCGGCCACGTTGGTGCGGTGCAGCGCGCTCGCCTTCGCCGCCGGCGACTACATGCAGTCGGCGTCGTGGGCCGACGACGCGGCGAGAATGCGCCCGACGCTGGCGGAGGCCCACTTCCAGCGGGCCCTCGCCTACCTCGCCCTGGCCGGCGTGCGCGCTGGCGCCATGCCGCTTGGCCCCGGTTCGTCGCCGCACCACATCCAGTCGCTTCCGCCAGCGGAAATGCTTGTCCAGCGGGCCGTCGACGGCTTCGTTACGACGCTGATGCTCAACGCCGACGACGAGGACGCCAAGCGCCTGCTGACCCACGCGCAAACCGTTCTGGCCCAAGTCGAGGCCGGCTTGTAGGCCCGGGGCGGCGGAGGCCAGGCGCCGTCAGGCCTGAACCGGTTCCTCGAGCACAGCGTGCTCCTCCAGCCACTTCTCGGCGTCGATGGCAGCCTTGCAGCCGCTGCCGGCGGCCGTGATCGCCTGGCGGTACCGGTGGTCAAAGACATCGCCGGCAACGAACACGCCATCGATGTTGGTGCGCGTCTGATGGACTCCCTCCGGCACCAGGTAGCCCGACTCGTCCATGTGGAGCTGTCCCTTGAACAGGTCCGTGTTGGGGCGGTGGCCGATGGCGACAAAGAAGCCCTCGCAGGCCATCTCGCTCTCCGCTTCGGTCTTGAGGTTCCGCAGCCGAACGCCCGTCACGTGGTCCTCGCCCAGGACCTCCTCGACGACGGTGTCCCAGACGACCTCGATCTTCGGGTGCTTCAGGGCCCGGCTGGCCATGATCTTGCTGGCGCGGAACTCGTCGCGGCGGTGGACGATCGTGACCTTCGTGGCGAACTTGGTCAGGAAGGTCGCCTCCTCCATCGCGGTGTCGCCGCCGCCGACCACAACCACGTGTTTGTCCTTGAAGAAGAAGCCGTCGCAGGTGGCGCAGGCGCTAACACCGCGGCCCTGCAGCCGCTTCTCCGAGTCGAGGCCCAGCCACATGGCGCTGCTGCCCGTGGCCACGATCACGCTGCGGCCGTGGTAGGTTCCGGTCGCCGTCGTGACGGCAAACGGCTGCTCCGTAAAGTCGAACTCGGTGGCATCCTCGTCCACGAAGTCGGCGCCGAAGCGCTCCGCCTGCTTGCGCAGATCCGCCATCATCTCCGGGCCGGTGATGCCGTCCGGGTAGCCGGGGAAGTTCTCGACGTCGCTGGTGAGCATCAACTGGCCGCCAGCCTCGAAGCCGGCGACGACCTTGGTCTTGAGAAACGCGCGGCTCGTGTACAGCGCCGCCGTGCAGCCCGCTGGACCGCTGCCGATGATCACGACATCGTAGATTTCACTCATGCCCGCGCCACCCCACCGCCGTTCTTGGCGCTATGGGTGTGTGAGCCAACGCCAGCGCCTCAGCCGCCGTAGGCGCGCAGCGCGCGCTCGGCCTGCAGCAGGCCGTATCCCGCGGCGCTGTCGTGGGGACGCGCCGCCCCAGGGATCGGCTCGGCGCTGTCCACCAGAACCCGCTTCAGCGTCGCGACCTGGGATTCCGTTGTCAGGGCCGGGCGCCCCTCCAGCATCAAGGCGACCGCCGCCGTGACGAAAGGCGTCGCCTGGCTGGTTCCGCCGGCGCGCACGTACACGTCTTCGGTCCAGGCGGACAGGATGTCGACGCCGGGCGCCACGATCTCCGGCTTCTGGTTCGGGTAGCAGCGCCCCTGGAGACTGCCAACGACGGGAGTGCGGTCGCAGCGGCCGTTGGACCCGCGGCTGCTGAAGTCGGCCACGCGCAGGTTTTCATCAACGGCGCCGACGGCGATGGCTCCTTCCAGGTCCGCCGGCGTCGAAACGTCGTTGGCGGGGTCGTCGGAGCCAGGGCCACTGTTGCCAGCCGAGACGACGACCACGATGCCCCGGTCGATGGCCCGCTGCGTCGCGGAGCGAAGCGCATCGTCGTCCAGGCTCAGGATGGACGCCTGGCCGCCAAGGCTCATGGAGATCACCTGAGCGCGCTGGCTGATGGCCCAGTCGATGGCGGCGATGATGTCGTCGCCAGCACAGCCGTCCGTGCCGCAGACCTTGGCCACCAGGAGCAGGCTGTTGGGCGCGCCGCCCAGTAGGTCAACGCCCCCATACAACAGCTTGTCACTGAAGCTGCTGCCGCGCGCCGAAATGATACCGGCGACGTGGGTGCCGTGGCCAATGTCGTCGTAGGCGTTCTGTACCGAGTCGCGGCCCTGCACATAGTCACGGAAACCGGCGAGCTCGCCGTTCTCCTGGCGCCCGTCGGTCAGGTGCTTCAAGCTGGGATGCGCGACGTTGATGCCCGTGTCCAGCACAGCGATGCGCACCGCAGCGCCGGTTCGCCCACCGTCGTTGACATCCCGAATCTCGGTCACATCGTAAGCCCACTCGCTGCGGGCCTCGCCGCCAAGACAGCCAGACAGCAGCGTCGCCGCCAGCAGAACCACAAGGGTTGCGGCGGGGGGCAGGGGGCTGCCGGCAGGGTTCACGGTTCGGGTCATGCCAGGGACCGGCCTACAGACCCATTTTCAGCGCGACATCGGCCACCAGAGGCATCCGATAACGCTCGCCCAGCAGGACCTTGAAGATCCCAATGAGCGCCATGACCAAGTACGCGCCGGTTGCCAGCAGTAGCAGACCGAGCACGATCTGACTTAGCAATTCAACTTCGTCGACAAACAACAGAAGGATGCCCAGCACGAGCGCCGCTAGGAACCACAGCATGAACAGGACGCCGCCCTGCCGCGCGTGGAACTGGACGAACATGCTGTCCCTCTTCGCCTTGACGGGGATGATGAACAGGAAGGCCAAGTAGCCAAGGACACCCAGCACCCGCTCTACAGCAGTGATCCTCATTCCCGGCGGTTCGATTCGAGTTTCACTTATAGGGTTATTGAACAGCTTGCTGGATCAAGATCGTTCGATGGGAGGGAACAGTTCGGCCAGTGATTGGCTCACCGGACCCCGCTTGACGGTGGCGGACGCATCGAAAGGAGTAGGGTCGCGGTTGCAGACGACCAGCGCCGCCCCCTGATCCAGTGCCTGGGCCGCCAGGCCCGCGACGGGCCATACGCTCAGGCTCGTGCCGGCGACCACCAGCGTGCGGCAATCGGCGACGACGGCCATCGCCTCCATGATCCGTTCGACCGGCTCGCCAAACAGGACCACATCCGGCTTGAGAACACCCGAGCAATCGCAGCGCGGCGCACGGGCGTCCCTCTGGCGTGCCAGGGCCTCCTCGACGGGCAGGCGCCGGCCGCAGTCCATGCATACGGTTTTGCGGCCGTTGCCATGCACCTCGATCAACCGATCGCCCGGGGTGCCGGCTTTGGCGTGCAACCCGTCAACATTCTGGGTGATGAGGCATTTGACGCGGCCGTCGGCGACCGCCCGGGCCAGGACGTGGTGCGCCTCGTTGGGCTTGGCCTTCAAATAATCCATGGCCGCGATCAACCGCGCCCGGCGGGCCCAGAACGCGTCCGGGTCGGCGTGGAAGCGCTCGATCGTGAACTCCATCGGGTCGAATTGGTCCCACACGCCGCCCTTGGAGCGAAAGTCGGGGATTCCGCTCTCGGTGGAGACGCCAGCACCGGTGAGCACGACCACGGGGCCCGGCAGCGTCACGGCTGCCACAACTCGATATCGTGGCCGTCGGGCGTGCACGTCCACGCGAACCGGCCCATGCCCTCGTAGTCCTCGGGCCCGGCGACCTCATTGCCACTCTGGCGCAGCCGGGCCACAACGGCGTCGATGTCGTCGACCCTGAGGTTCAGCATCATGGGCTGGCGGCCGTACGGCTCCCGCTCGACGGCGGCGGCGGGCGGCGCCGGGGCTCCTTCCCGTGCCGGCTGCACGCCGATGAGGGAGAACGCTTCGCCGTCGCGGAAAACGACCTGGCCTCCAGCGTCCTGTCGCGTCACGTCAGCGCCGAGTGCGGCCTCGAACCAGTCCAGCAGGCGGTTGGGCTCGTGGCTGGCAAGAAACACGCCGCCGATGGCAACAAGGGACATGCCCCTGGCACCGCTGGCGCGCTCTTAGGGGTCGCGGAGTCGGCCCTTGCCCTGTGCACGCATCGCAAAAGCAAGCCAGGCCACCAGGCCCAGGGCGGCCCCCGCCGCGGCTGCGCCGAGCAGCCACGTCAGTTGGGGCTCCAGGGCCGCGCGAAAGCCGGTGCCCGGCGGTGGGGCGCCTAGGCCGCCAAAGGCGACGGCGGCCCCCAGCAGTCCTCCGAGAATGACGGCGGACGCGGCGCCCATCCACGCGGGCGCCTGGGCCGGTCGGAGCGGCGGTTGGCTGGTGTCTGCGTTGCCCACAGGGCTTCCGCTGGACTGCGGCCGTCGCATGGCGTGGGCCGCGATGGCCATTTGCAGGTACATGGCGCCGATGCCTGCGCCGATGCCCGCAAACGTGGCGATGACCGGGTGGCCCGTGGCGCGGCCGCCGAAGTGGCCGGCAATGGCAAGGACGAAAACCCACACGCCCGCGATGAGGTAGGCATACTCGGCGGGCGTCGCGGGGTCCACGGTTCGGCGCAGGCGGTCCACGGGGTCTTCCGCGGACTCGGCCTGCTCCGGGTCTTCGTGTGGCCTACTCGACACGGAAGGCGTGGCCGGTCAGCTTCTCGTACGCTTCCTTGTAGCGCGCCGCGGTGCCGTTGACGATGTCGTCCGGCAGGCGGGGGCCGGGCGCCTTCTTGTCCCAGTCCAGGGTCTCCAGGTAGTCGCGCACGAATTGCTTGTCGAAGCTGGGCTGGCCCTGGCCGACCTTGTACTCGTCCGCGGGCCAGAAGCGGCTGCTGTCAGGCGTGAGGACCTCGTCCATGAGGACGATGGTGCCGTCGGCGCGGCGGCCGAACTCGAACTTGGTGTCGGCGAGGATGATTCCGCGCTCGGCGGCGTAGTCGCGGGCCAGCTTGTAGATGCGCAGGCTGGTGTGACGGTGCCACTCGGCGGTCTCCTGGCCGACGATCTCGA
>JBFJYU010000104.1:0-9346 GCA_041622435.1 Thermoplasmatota archaeon
GAGGTGGCCGTGCGGGCGGCGTGGCGCTCGGATTGTGGCGTGTCGGCGGGGCCGTTTGTGATGTTGACGCCCACGGCGTCGGTGTTGCTGGTGGACTTGGCGGACCCATCGGCGCCCGCGGTGATTGATCAGTTCCAGCAGCCCAGCGGCAGCGTGCATTCGGTGTCGGAGGCGACCGTCGACGGCGTTTCGTACGTGGTTTCCTCGGCGTTGAGCCTGGCGGGGCCGACGACGTACTTCACGTTCCTGACCATTGGCACCGACGCTCTGGGGGCGACGGCCTTCGAGTTGTTCGGCGTCTACGAGGCGGGCAACCTGCAAAGCCCCAGCCTAGCCCGCGGCCTGCTTGCCGGCCACACCGATGGCACGATCCACAAGCACCCCGTGACGGGGCAGACGCTGGCGTACCTGGCGACGTGGGACGGCGGCGTCATCGTGGTGGACTTGGTGGCTCCCGGCGTGGTGCGGCACGTGTCGGACTGGGGCGCCTTCTTGCAGGATGCGCGCAACCTGGCGATGCACTCGACGCTGCCCATGGATGTGTTGTGGGGCGATCGGCACGTGACCATCGTTGGCGAGGAGACCATCACGCCCAGCCCCGGCCTGCCGACGGGGCACGTGTTCCTGTTGGACACCACGGACCCGGCGGCGCCCATGGAGGTGGCGGCGTGGACGCTTCCGGTCGAGGAGGGCGGCTGGGATGAGCCGTTGATCTTCAGCCCCCATTATGCGACGGTGATCAACCAGACGGTGTTCGTGAGCATGTACCACGCCGGCGTGTGGGCGTTCGACGCCAGCCCGGATCATTGGCCGTACCCGCCGACACTTGGCGCATTTGTTCCCGCCGTGCGCAGCGAGGCGCCGCCGCCCTCGCCTCCTGGCGGCTGGAATGTCCTTGAGATGGCACCCAGTGTCCTGGAAGTCATCGCCCTTCCCGACGGCACGCTGGTCAGTTGGGACTCCACGGCGGGCATCCACACGTACCGCTTCGACCCCAGCCCGGCGGGAGCCGTCGTCGAGCCCGTGCCCAACTGGTTCGAGTGAGTTCACCGGCGGCGCAACACGGCCGCCACCAGCACCATTGCCACGGTAGCCCAGGCCAACCCGGGCCCAGGTGAGTCCTCCCCCGCCGTCGCCGGCGGAGTGGCTCGATCCTCCACGATCACCATGCGTCCCACCGCGTCGCGCAGTTCGATCCGGTACCAGATGTCCCTGCCTGCGTCGACCGGCAACGCGAAGTCGTGCGCCGCGGCGGATTCGCCGTCGTACTCGGCAGGCTCAAGCGCGTCGGCCGAGGCGCCCGTCCACCAGATGGCCGCCGTCGCCTCCGACGTTTCAACGTGCACGCGGGGCACCGGCTCCGCCTCAAACGCGTGCGCCGTGACTTCGGGGGCCTCGCGGTCCCATTCCAGCCAGACGACTCCGCCATCGACGAGGCCACCCGGGCGGAGCGGCAGCCGCACATCGGCGATTGTCACCGCGCCCGCCGCCCCTGTGCCTTCGCGCTCCATGTGGACGCCGCCACGGCCCTTGCCGCCCGCATAAATCGCGTCCTGGTCAACCCTGTTGTAGAAGCCCTGCGAGCCGCGGTGGGCGCTCAGCTCCGCCAGCGGCGCCGCATCGAAGAAGCCCGCCGACTCAACGCGAACCACCTGGTCGGGGCTGCCAACGAGAACCACCACATCCACGGCGAGCAACCCGTCCTCGGCCGCCTCCAGGCCCAGGGGCGCCCCGTCCACGGAGAGGACATCCAGCGCCGCGTCGGCCCCGTCCCGGGCAGCCAGGATCCACGCGAATCCCTCCGGCTCCCCCGCAAACGGACCCTGCGACGTCGCCAGCACCAGTTCCGCCCAGCCGTGGTCGAAGGTGGCGGTCACCACGTTGCCGGCAACGTCCAGCCGGCCCCCCAGGGGCAGGATCACATGCACCCGCAGCCCGTCCACGTCGGCAAACACCCGGCCCCCCGACACCTGAGGAGCCGTGGGCAGCGTCACCGACACGCTGTCGATCTCGCCGCGCACGCTCGTCCACGCATGGCGGTTATCGTGGACGCTGATGGCGGCGTCGCCGTCCCCGATGGCCGCCACCGGCGGCAGTTCATGCACGTCCGCGGCAACCCCGGCGTCGATGCGCGTCGCAAGAACCGTGCCGCCAAGGCTCAGGTCCGTTACCGCGCCACCGTCCAGGCCAAACGAAACGAAATGGCCGGAAAACTGGTCGCCCGTGCGCTCGAAGGCGAAAAACAAGCCAGCCGCCCGGGCCGCGTCGAGCGCCGCAGCGGCGTCGCCACGCATCACCGGCACGTCCGCGACGCCAGGATGGGCGCCTGCGGCATAATCCCCGTGGGCGGAGACCGCAGGCAGCGCAAACAGCAGTCCCAACAGGATGGCGCGGACGCGGGGCACGGCCGCACGACGAGGCAATCGCTCAAAAGGGATGCCAAAACGCCGGCCGTCGCCGGGAGAAACAAAACGGGAGAAAAAGGGGAAAAAGTGACGGGTCAACGGCCGGAGTCCGCCTACGTGGATTCCGTGTGGCAGTTGCCCGAGCTGGCGTGGCCCGCGGCCTGGTCCCATGTGAAGCCGGACTTCACCATGTCCGTCACGCAGACCGTGTAGGAGCCCTTGCCGTGGCGCCAGCTGAACGTCACCGAGCCGTCGCCGCCGGTGGCGGCCGTGCCGGTCGCCGTGTGGCTGCCGTGCACCGCCTCAATCGACACGTCCACGCCCGACTCGGCCGTCTCGGCGTCGTCGTACGACCAGACCTGGAAGTACCGGTCGCGGCCGCTCTTCCAGATGTCCAAGTCGTGCGTGTGCACCGAGTCGCCGCCGGCGGGGTCGGTCTCGTCGTCATCGTTGGCGTCCGTGCAGCCGGGGTCATCCGGGTAGTCGGTCAGGCCGTCACCGTCGTTGTCGATGCCGTCACTGCACTGCGGGTCGGCAGGCGGGTCGGTCTCATCGTCGTCGTTAGCGTCCGTGCAGCCGGGGTCGGCCGGGAAGTCCGTCAAGCCGTCGCCGTCGTTGTCGATGCCATCGCTGCACTGGGGGTCAACCTGGCCGCCCTGCGTGGCCGCGTCGGCGTCGATGCGGCCGTGGCCGAACTCGTCGTCGTGGCCCGCCGGGCCCAGGTCCACTGCGGTGCTGGTGATCTTGTCGGTCACCTGCTGGCGGTCCCAGGACGGGTTCAGGGTCTTGACCAGGCCAACCAGGCCGGACACGTGCGGGGCGGCCATCGAAGTGCCGTCCATGATGTAGTAGCTGCTGCCAGGTCCGCCGGCGCTGCCGATGTACACACCGGGCGCGCTGACGTCGACCTCGGGGCCCTTCGAGTTGAAGGAGGCGCCGGCGTCGCTGGAATCGGTGGCGCTCACGATGATCGTGTTGGCCTCCTGCTGCACCCACGGGTTGCCGATGCAGTTGTTGCAGCCGTCGTTGCCCGACGACGCCACGAAGATGACGCCGAGGCCCGTCGAGTACGTGATGGCGTCGTGGATGGCGGTGGAGAAACTGCCGCCGCCCCAGCTGTTGCTGGAAACGTGGCTGCCCTGGTCGCCCGCGTACTGCAAGGCGTTGGCCATGTTGGTCGTCGAGGCCGCCCAGCAGAACGAGCCGCCGAAGATCTTGACGGGAAGGACGGTGATCTGCGCCATGCCGGCGAAGCCCAGGCCGTTGTCGATCGTTGCGGCCACGGTGCCCGCCGTGTGCGAGCCGTGCCAGTTGCAGCCGGACTCGTCCTGGGGCGTCGAGTCGCCCTGGTAGAAGTCGTAGCCCTGCAAGAAGCGGCTGCCGGACAGGTCCTCGTGGTCGGCCACGATGCCGGAGTCGAGGTGACCGTCCTTGACGGAGGTGGAACCCAGCGTGCGGTCCCACGCCTGCTCGGCGCCGATGACGCCGACGCCCCAGTTGGACGCGTGCGTGTAGTAGTAGTCGTTCGGCGTGAAGTGCAGCTTGTGGTCGCTGACATCGGTCTCAACGTAGCGCACGTTGAGGTCGGCCAGCGTGGCTGCGTGCAGCGCGGCGCCGGGCGCCTCCACCGTGAAGAACCGCAGCTTCTCGTTCACCGAGAGAACGTCGAAGCCCGCGAAGGTGCTGCGCAGCGCCGGCAACTCATGGAAGCCGACAACCCATCGATTGCCCTCATCCAACTCGGTCAACTGGACCGGTTGCTGCAGATGCGCAATCGTGTCCTCCCCGACGGCGCCAACCATCGGGACAAATGCCATCGCGATGGCGATCGCGATTATTTTCTTGCTTGTCATGTACCACCTGGATCAGGCCAGAGGGTCCCCCCAGGTTATGCACCCGGTGCCGCCCCAACCAACCCCGCAGCCAACGCTCAGTGGGATAATTGAACCCACTACACAACCATCTGGTTGCATGCTGCCCAATAGAAGATGGAGGCCTTCGATGGCCACAATTGCGCAATGGATTGGTGGCACCGCCGGTCAGGGCGGCAGAAGGCGGATCGTGGCGCTCACCAAAGTCCAATCTCGTCAACGCCATCCGGCTCGGAGGGATGTGCTAGATCATCGCGCCGGGCGGCGCAGCCCGGCCCCCCTCTTGAAAAGGCCGGCCCGAAGGCCCGCCGGCCGGCAGCCGGGTGCGGCTCGCCGGAACTCGGGCGCCCGCCCCAACGGGACCAACGTCTCCGCGGGCATGGGGCGTCCAAGGGTCGAGTGACCCAAGCCTCGGTTGGCGGTGGGGTCGTGCGGGAACCGCCAACAGGTGGTTTAACAGCCGGAGTCGACACGATAGCATGGCCCGTCCGTCCGTTTCCAGCCGACCGAGTACCGCCGGCCGTGTCGACGCCGCCGATAAGCAGTCCTACTTCGACGCGTTGATGGCGGCGCGTACGGAGCAAAGCATCATCCTCATGGACTTGGACCACACCATTGTAGCGTTCAACGCCGGCGCCGAGGCCAACTACGGCTACAGCGCGCACGAGATCGTCGGCACGAACGCGTCCACCCTCCACGCCACCGGCGAAACAGAGGCGCGCCGCCTGGACGCCTTCCATCAGAAGTGCCTCGCGGAGGGCTCGGCCGCAGCACGCATGACGGGCCGGCGCAAGGATGGCGAGGTGTTCCCGACCCAAGTCAACCTCTCCTGTACGACCGACGAGCACGGGGAACCGACCGGGTTCCTGCTCATCGGCCGCGACCTGGGCGAGGAGGAGGAGGTGCGGCGCAAACTGGAGACCGCGCAGGAGCAGTTGCGGGCGGACCTGCTGGAGCTCTCGACACCGATCATGCAAGTCGGCGACCGCACCCTCGCTCTACCCATCATCGGAACCCTCGACAGCGGGCGCACCCAGACCATCCTGGAGAACCTCTTGATGGCCATTCAGGAAAAGGAGTCCGAGATCGTTATCTTGGACGTGAGCGGCGTCCCGGCCATTGATTCTGTCGTGGGCCGCAACTTGTTGAAGGCCGCCAAGGCCGCGCTCATCATGGGCGCCCAGACCGTCATCAGTGGCATCCGCCCGGAGACGGCGCAAACCATCGTGGACATCGGGATTGACTTCGAGCACTTGCGTACCAAGCGCAACGTTCAGGATGCCATTGAGTGGGCGCAGGCGTACCTGGCCGGCGTTCGTACCCCGGCGGCACAGGAATGAGCGATCCATCGTTCATCATGATTGACGACGAGTTGCTGGTCAGCTTGTCGGGCGACCTCGACGACCGGGATTTTCTCAGCATGCAGCGTCGTCTGGCCGAGGCCGTTGCGGACACGGATACGCGCGGAATTCTCCTGGACATCAGCGGCATGACCATCTTGGACAGCTTCCTCGCCCGGGCGCTCGCCAGAACGGTTCACATGCTGCGGCTGATGGGCGCGCAAGCGGTCGTGGTCGGGGTTACGCCCGCCGTCGCCATCACGCTCGTTGACCTTGGACTGGACTTCAAGGGGATGCCCACGGCCCTCAACGCGGCGGCCGGCATTCGCCTGCTGCGACACATCCGGGAGGAGGATGCGCAGCCTAGCCGGTGAGGGTCAGGTTGATGTCACCACCAGCCGCGACGTGATCATGGCCCGCGAAGCGGTGCGCCGCGCCTGCCATGAGGTGGGACTCGGCCTCGTTGACGAGACCAAAATTGTCACGGCGGCGTCGGAACTGGCCCGCAATCTCCTGATGCACGCCACGGGCCGGCGGCGCATCGTGGTAAGCGTGGTCGAGGAAGACGGGCGCCGGGGCGTTCGGGTCGTCAGCAGCGACGAAGGTCCCGGAATCCCCGACATCGTCGAAGCCCTGCGGGCCGGCTTCAGTACCGGGCAAAGCATGGGTGTGGGCTTGCCGGGGGCGCAGCGCATCGTCGATCGGTTCGAGATCGAGTCGAGCCCGGCCGGCACGCGCGTGGAGGTCACCAAATGGCGCAGGTAGTGGCCATTCGCCGCCCTGGCGACGACAGCGGCTTCCGGCGCACGGCAGAGCAGATGGCTCGGCGGCTGGGCTTTCCGACGCATCGGATGCACGAAGCGGGCCTCGTGGCGTTGGAGTTGGCGACCAATTTGTTGCGTCACGCCACGGCTGGCGTCGCCATCGCCCAAGCCAACGACGGCGCGCTCGAACTGGTCGGGATTGATTCGGGTCCGGGAATTCGGGATCCGGAACTGTTTCTGGATGGCCACACGACCGCCGGCAGCATGGGTGCGGGTATCGGTAGCATGCAACGGATGAGCCAGCACTTCGAGGTTGACACGGGCCCCCAGGGTACGGTGGTGTTGAGCCGCATGTACGCCGACCACGAGCCCCACGCGCCGCCGGTCGTGGGCGCCGTGGCCCTCGCCCTGGGTCTGGAGACACCCTGCGGCGACGCCTGGACGTACCGCCAAGTCGCGGACGGCGTGCAAATCCTAGCCGTCGATGGCGCTGGGCACGGAGAGGCCGCCCGCATCGCCGCCCAGCGAGCCATCGACGCATTCCACCAGATGCCCGAATCGTCCCCCGTGCGCCTCCTTGAGCACCTGCACAAGGAGTTGGCCGGGACCCGCGGCGCGGCCGTGACCATCGCGACCGCTGGCCGCGACGTGCGGTTTGCAGGAATCGGCAACGTCGATGGCCGCTGGTTGTCCAACCGTCGGCGCGGGGTGGCGGCGCGGCCCGGGACCGTGGGCAATTATCTGGGGGTCTTTCGGCCTGCCGAGGAGACGTTGCCGGGCCCCGGCCGCCTAGTCCTTTGCTCGGATGGCCTGGACTCTCGGTGGGGTGAGGCCGTCACGCCGGAGCTCTTCGAAATGGACCCAACCTTGGCCGCGGGCACGCTCATACGCGACTTCAGGCGGGGGACGGATGATGCGCTGGCCCTTGTTTGCACCCCGAGGCTTGCCGAATGATGTGGCATCCCCTGCAAGCGCCCAGTCTGGCCACGCAGGTCGCCTCAGGTTTGCGCGATGTGCTGCTGGCAGCCGGCTGCACGGCCATTGACGCCAGCCGGACGGGGGCTTATGTGATGGAGTTCCTGCGCTGGGGGAAAGGAGGATCCTTTTCGATTTCCACCGAAGAAAATGTGTTGGAATTGGTGGTTCAGGTTACCGAGGCCCGTCCGCTGCCGCGCTATGGGGAAGCGCCCGACATGCTCGCCATCGACGCGCCACGCACCGTTTCCGGGGCCGATCGCGTCGGCCTTCGCATGACGTGTCCGAACCCGGTTGCCCCCGTGGATATCCAGCGGCTGGTCCACGACCCCGAAACCCGGCTGGGCATCGTCGAGGATTTGGCGGAACGCTTGGCGTTGCGCAACGAAGAGCTGCGGCTTCTCTACGAAGAGTTGGAGCAAGCCAACCAGGGCACCCTGGCGCTCAACGCTGCGCTTGAGGAGGCGGTCGAGGCGCGCAGCCGGTTCCTGGCCACGATGAGCCACGAGATCCGAACGCCCCTGCATGGCATCCTTGGCGTCGTCGAGGTCCTCCTTCACACGACCAAGGAGGATGCGACGCGGCGGCACCTCGAGGCACTGCGGTTCACCAGCCAGCACTTGCTGGCCCTGATCAATGACGTCCTCGACATGGCAAAGATCGAGGCGGGGCGCATGAACCTGGACCTTGCGCCGTTTTCACTGCGCCGCTGCGTTGAGGATTGTCTCGCGATGGTGGCAACGGCCGCACGCTCCAAAGGCATCGAGCTGGGGTACGTGTGGCAGCCGGGTTTGCAGGAGGGATTCGAAGGGGATGCGGCTCGCGTGCGCCAAATTCTGCTGAACTTGTTGGGGAACGCCGTGAAATTCACGTGGACGGGCGGCGCTTGGGTCGAGGTCCGCGGGGTGCCTGACGGCTACGAGTTGGCGATCCGGGATACCGGGATCGGTATTTCGAGCGAGCGACTGCCGCGTCTGTTTGATGCGTTCGAACAGGCGGAGCAATCGGCCCACCGGCGCCAGGGCGGCACGGGGCTGGGTCTGAGCATTAGCAAATACCTCGTGGAAGCCATGGGTGGCGACATCACGGTCCGTTCGCAACCTGATCGGGGGACCACGTTCACGTGTCGCATCGCGTCGCGGCCGGCGGCGTCGATTGCATCCTTCGAGCCCGATGGGCGTTTGGCTGGAAGAAAAGCGCTTCTGGTGGCTCGCGGACCCGTGGCGGCTCGCACACTGGCAGCCATGATGGATGAGATGGGTTTCGACGTGACGGTCGTCAAAAGGGCGGCCGACGCGACGGTGCCGGCAGGCTATAGCGTCGCCGTGGTGGCGGCGGGTCCGGTTGGGGGTGGCCTTGCTGATGTCGCGCCCATGCGCCGCGCGGCACCCGAGTTGCCGCTCGTGGCCTTGGCGGCGGCGGGGGAGGAGGACGTCGGGTACGAAGTGCCGGGCGTTGTGACGCTTGCCGCGCCCGTCCGCTTTTCGGCGCTGCACGAGGCGCTTCTGTCCGCCTGCTTTGGGGAAGTCCGCACCCCGCGGGCCCTTCCCCGCACTTTTGACCGCGCCATGGCGGTCAGGCACCCGTTGCGGATTCTCGTGGCGGAGGACAACGAGCTGAACCGATTGGTGGCGGCGGAGTTCCTGGCGGGCTACGGCTACCGACCCGATGTGGCCGTCAACGGGGCCGTCGCCGTCAAGATGGCGGCCGCCAACACCTATGATTTGATCTTCATGGATATTGGCATGCCGGTGCTGGATGGCTTGGACGCCACGCGGGCCATCAGGGCCGCGCCGGGGCCGCAGCCCCGAATTGTGGGCTTGACGGCGCACGTTCTGGCGGACTACGAAAAGAAATGCAAGCAAGCCGGCATGGACGCCGTTCTGCCCAAACCGTTGCCGCCCCAGATGACCGCACGGGAATTGGTGGCCACGAAGACGGCACCGCCGGATGCGACCCATGGGCCCGATTTCATGGCGCAAGCACGACCC
>JBFJYU010000105.1:0-9316 GCA_041622435.1 Thermoplasmatota archaeon
ACTGGCTCGGCTCGCCCGTTGCCCTGAAGCTTCCCCCGCTCGCCGGCCGCCGCCGTGTTGCCATGCGGCCCCTTGCGGTGCGCGCCCTGGCCGCGTTGCCCACGGCCATCGGCATGATCCTGATCCTGGGTCTGGTGGCCCTGGTACACAGCCTTCCCCACATCCCGGGCCCGGGGGGCGACGACCCCGACGAGGCGCCCCGGGGCGCCAGCGCCATCGACGCCCTCGTTGGACGCGCCGCAGCCGGCCTCGCGGGGGACGACTATCCGTACCCGATCCACGTGGATGAGCACGCCCACCTGGCGCGCGCCGCAGAGGTGGTGCGGTCCCAGCAGACAGAAATCGTGGATCCCTACACGGGCGAGCCGCTGGCGGGGTCGCTGCTGAGCCTGGAAGGCAACGTGCACGAGCGGGGATTCGAGGTGGCGCTGGCCCAGATTCACCTCTTGACGAGCCTGCCGTGGGGCGTGATCTTCCGCTTCGGTGCCCCGGTCTGGGCGGCGTACGTCGCCGTCCTGACCTGGCAGGCCGCGCGACCCCACCCCGGCGCCGCCGTTGGCGCCCTGGCGCTGGTTTCGCTGCCGACATCGGTCATGTTCCTCGGCGCCGGGTTCCTGGTGCCCATCAGCGCCGGGCTGGCCTGGGTCGTCACAACCCTGTGGGTGACGACGCGGACCGACGGCCTGGCGCGGCTGCTGGGAACCCTCCTCGTGATCACGGGTGGCTTCTTCATCCACCTGATCGCCGGCGCCATCTGTGTCATCGTCGCGCTGGCCGCCGCCGCGGTGCGGGCCGGTTCGTGGCGCGAACGGCTGGCCGCAGCGGCGTCGACCCTTCTGCCGCTCGTCTGGATCGGACCCGCTGTGCAAAACGAGGTGAGCGCAAGCGTCGCTGCCGAGATCGCGCGGCCGTCGGGGCGGGAAATCTTCGCCTTCGCCGGCCCGGTGGCGCCCCTGCTGGCCGTGGCGGGCACGATCCTGGTGTTCTGGCGGCCAACGCCGACCAATCAGCCCCACCGCGTGGCCGCCCTGTCCCTCGTCGTGCTGCTGTTGAGCGTCAACCTGTCGCTGCTCAGCGGCGAGCGCAGCCTGGCCCTCTACTACCGGCCCGTGCATGCCCTGTTCCTGCTGGGCGCCATCGTGGCCGGCTACGGCGCCGGCGAGGCCGGCCGCGCCATCGCGCGCTGGATGGGCGGGCCACACTCCGACCCTGGCCTGCGCGCCCGCGTGGCGGCTGTCGCCGGCGTCATCGTTCTCGGCCTGGGCCTGCCAGCCGTCGCCCACGAACAGATGGCTATGCCCTACTACCGCGTTTTCGACGAGGCCTCCTGGGACGCCGCGGCCGACTTCGCCGAAAGCGGCGCCGGCCCAGGCGACCTCTTCCTCAGCCATCCGTGGCGGGCACCCGTTTACAACGCCTTCACCGGCGCCCAACCCGTGGCCGTCCTTTATCCTGGCAACCCCCCCGCCGGCGGGTCCCTGTTCAGCTTCTACGAACGCACGAGCGGGGCCAACGAAAACTGGTTGCAGGAGCACGAACTGAACTGGATCGTGTCTCCCACGGCGCCCAACGCGCCGTCGCGCGCCATCGCGCCGGGTGTCTACGGGCTCACCTGAGGCGCCACAACGACGCGGCAGCGGGGGCAGCGCAGCCGACGCGGCGTTTGCGGGGGCAGCCGGGCCCGCAATTGGCAGCGGGGGCACTCCAGCAATTCGGGGTCCTCAACGACCACGGGCAGGTACGCCGCAGCGGCCCGCCCCGCACCCGCCGGGGGCCGCACACGCTCCCACTCGGGCAGCGCGGCGAGGATCTCGCGCCGCCGGGCAACGGCCTCGTCGACGGCGTCCGCCTGGGCAACCCGCGCCGAGCCGGGCCCCAGGTACGAGTAGCCGGCAAATCCGACGAGAAACGCGGTGAACGCCGCCATCGGGTAGACGACGATCGGGGTGTCGCGGGCGTTTTGCCACAGGAAAGCCCAGGCGCCGATGCAGATCGAGACCAGCAGCAGCCACTCGGTGCGGCGGCCGAGGCGGTCACGCTGCTGTGCCTGCATCCACCGGGTCAGGATGAAAACCGTTCCCGTGATGACCGTCAGCCACAGCAAATTGCCCGGATCCATCACCGTGGGGGCCTCCTCGCCGAGGCGCGGCTCCAGCAGAATGGTGAGCAGGTAGAGGACGAACGCGGCCGCAAAGGCGACCTGGTTCAGGTCCAGCAGCAACGCGAGCGGCTGCCGGTCCAGCCACGAGCGGCGCGCCGGGCGCATGGAGCCGGCCGCTTCGGCGCCGGGGGTCGGTGGCGCGGCGGCGGGAGCCGGCGGCGCGGCCGCCGTCGCCGTCATCGGGCGCCTCCGGTGCGACGGGTCCGGGGCACGCGCCGAATGCTGCCGGCGCGGGCGTCCAGTAGCAACGGCACCAGGCCAGCGATCAGGAGGACGATGCACGAGAGGAGGGCCCGTTGCTGGGTCGAAAACGGCACCCCCGCGAAGCCTGTCAGAAACGTCAGCGTGGGAACGACGGCCAACGTGGCCCCGGCGGCCAGCGCCACGATCATCAGGACGTCGCGGGGCGGCGCCTCGGTGGTCCCCGGCGGGCAGTGGACCCGGCGCTCCAGGTGGAACGCCAGCGGCAGGCCTGGAACCAGCAGGAGTGCGACAAGACCCAGGGTGGCCGACGCGGCGCTCAACAGGTCGCCCGACGGGTGCCGGCTATGAAGGGGTTATGTAGCCGGCCAGGAGTCGAAAACGCGTGCCAGGGCAACGGGTGCCGCAGCCGCCAGCGGCGCCGCCAACGACTGGACCGGCCCGGCCCCGTGTGGCCATCGTGCTGCTCAACTGGAACGGACTCGCCCACACGCGGCTGTGCATGACCAGCTTGCGGGCGACGACGACGCCCCACCACACGTTCCTGGTCGACAACGGCTCCAGGAACAACGAGGCCGCCACGCTGGCCGCCGAATTCCCCGAGGCGACGCTGCTGGCCAACGAACGCAACCTAGGCTTCACCGGCGGCGTCAACCGGGGCCTCAGGGAGGTCCTCGCGGGCGGTTACGAATTCGCGCTCCTGCTCAACAACGACTGCGAAGTGGACCCCGCCTTCCTGGAGGGCCTGCTCGCCGCCTGCGACGCCGATGCGAAGCTGGGCCTCGTCGGACCAACGGTCACCTACGCCGACGGCAAAACGGTCTGGTCCCGCGGCGGCCGCGCCATGACGTGGGTCGGCCTAGTCAGGCACCTGGAGAAGGGCAAACCGCTGGCCGAAGCCCGCCCGCCAGCGCGCACCGACTACGTGCCCGGCGCCTGCCTGCTGATTCCCCGCCGCGTCCTGGAAACGGTCGGCATGCTCGACGACGCCTACTTCGCGTACTACGACGACCTCGACTACGCCTACCGGGTGCGCGCCGCCGGCTACGCTGTGCGGGTGCTCGAGGAGGCGACGGTTCGCCACGACAAATCGGCCGCCGCCGGCAAGGCGGGCAGCAGCCGCTTCAGCCCCATCCAGGGGTATCTGCAAGGCCGCAACGGAATCCTGTTCGCACGCCGCTGCCTGCAAGGCCGCGCCAAGGCCACGTTCATCCTGGGCCAATTCACGTTCCGCTTGGCCCACGTGGCCCTTCTGGCAACGTCTTTAACGACCGTGTCGAACTACATCGCCGGCCTCATCGATGGCTTACGAGTTTCTGACGACGATCGGGGCCCACCTGCGGGTCGCCTGGCGCGACTGGGCCTTGCTTAGCTTCGCGGCTCTCGCGGTCCTGACGTTCTCCCTGCCCATGCAGGATCACGGCTTCAAGTCGCCCGACGCCATGCAGGAATTTTACTTCTCCAACACTTACGCCGAGACCGGTCAACTGGTGCACCGCGATCCGGCCACCGACGCCGGCGGCGAGTACGTGCGGCCCCGCGGCGTGCACATCGTCGGCGACAACATGGTGATGGGAAAATTCGTCGGATTTGCCATCATTACGGGGACGTTTTCGAGCGTGATTCCGGAATCCACGATTTACATGGTGCCCGTCGCCGCGGGGCTGGCTGCCGTGTTCGTCACCGTCTTGGGGCGCACCTTCTTCGGGCCCCGGACCGGGTACGTCGGCGGCGTGCTCGTGCTCTTTGCGCCGCCTCTTTGGTATTGGGCGAGCATTCCCATGACGTCGTCGGTGCTGTCGGCATCCATGGTTGCCGGGGGCTACGCATTCCTGTTCCTGTTCGTGCGCGAACCGACGCGCACCTACCCGCTCGCCGGCCTCGCCATCGCCCTGTTTGCCGCCGGTTTGACCATACGACCCGACGCGGCGATTTACCTGGCGCCCGCCGCGGTGGCGACGCTGCTCGCCTTGTGGCGCCGGGCGCGCATCTTGCCCCTGGCGGCGGCGGCCGCGCTGGGCGTCACGCCGTTGTTGCAGTTCACGCTGACCAACTGGCGCCTGTACGGGGGGCCCCTGCGCACGGGCCAGCACGTCGGCCACGAATGGGAGGGCGCGTCGCCCCCCCTTGAGACGAAGCAGAGCGTGTTTTTCCTGCAATATGTTCCCGACAACGCCCAGGATTTGATTGAGGCGTTCCCCCTGTTCATCCTCATGGTCATCGCGCCCATCCTCGTGGCTCGTGCCTACTGGGGCCGGCTGCGCGAGCGCCCGCACGTCTGGCTGTACCTGGTATCCGTCGTCGGCGGGCTCCTGGCGTTCAGCTACATGTATTTCACCGTCCCACCCGGCGGGCGCGAGGGAATCATCAGTTTCAGTTCAGCCCTGGAGCGGTCGATGATCCGCTACTTCCTGGCGCTCTACATGCTCGCCATGCCGGCGGTCGCGTACCTGGCAACCCACCTGCTACCCGTCGGCCGGGCCAACGTCTACCGGCTCGGCTCGGTGCTCCTGGTGCTGGCCTTTGCCGTGTCGGCCGTCACGGTCACGGCCAACGACCTCAAGGTGGTGAGCAAGGAGCAAGAAGACCTCGCCAAGCTGGCGGAGGACGTGTTTGCTCGCACCCCCCAAAACGCCATCCTGATCACCGACAGCAAGGACAAGGCGTTCTTCCCCACGCGCTCCGTTATTCCGTTGCAGAGAATGGATCCAAGCGAGTTGCGGGACCTGACGGTCGCGGCATCGGTGCGGCTGGAAGACTCCGGATTCCCCGTTTACCTCGTGCAAAACAACCGGTTGGGGCCAGAGGCGTTTCGCGGCGGCCTGGCCGAGCACGGCTACACGATCAAGTCGGTGTCTGGCATGACGCGCACCGCCATGTGGGAAGTCATCCCGCTTGAGGAGGGGCGCCGCTGATGGCGCTGTTGTACGTGTTGGTCATCATCGGCTTCGCCGCCCTAGGGGCCGCCGTGGCCGCGACGGCGAGCCTGCGCACGGTGCGCGACCCGCGCCTGACGCGCTGGCTGACCGCCGCGCTGGGCCTCGTCCTGGTGGCCGGCATCATCGGCCAGGAAGTGTCACCCGTGGCACGCCAACTGCGCGCCATCACCCTGGTTTATCTTTTGTTCGGGCTGGTTTTCCTGGTCGCGCTGTTCCAGGCGACGGATGACGCGGAGGCCCCTTGAGCCGGGTGCTGCGGGCCCTGCGGGGACTGCGTCCTGCGGACAAGCTGGAGGGCGGCCTGGCCCTGGGTGCTGCGGGCTCCCTGGCCCTCAAGGTCAGCAGCGCCGGGCTGATTTTTCTCACCGGCGTCGTGCTGGCGCGGGCACTCGGCGCCGACGGCTACGGTGCCTACGCCCTGGCCATCTCGTGGTCGGTCCTGCTGGGCGTGCCGGCGGTGCTGGGCATGGACCGGATGGTCATGCGCGCCACGGCCGTGTACCGGGTGCGCGAACAGTGGGGCCTGGCGCGGGGCCTCTACCGGCGCGCCAACCAGGCGACCCTGGCGGCGGCGCTGATCCTGGCGGGATCGGCGGCGCTGGTGGCCAACAGGACCCTGGAGGGCGAGGTTCGCCTGACGTTCCTGTTTGCCATGCTCCTGGTGCCGCTACTCACCCTGATGCGGGTGCGCAAGGCGGCGACCCAGGGCCTCGATCGCGTCGTGGTCGGCCAGCTGCCTGAGATGCTACTCCAGCACGTCTTCTTTCTCACGCTCATCGGGATCGCTTTCGCCATCGCGGAGCCCAACTCGGTTCTGGCGGTGCAACTCCAGATCGCGGCCGTCGCCCTCGCATTCATTGTGGGCGTCATTATCCTGGTGCGCGTGCGGCCGGCGGCCGTCGCATCGTCGCCGCCCGCCTACGCCACGCGCGAGTGGGCGCGCGCGGCGCTGCCCATGATGATCCTGTCGGGTATCCACGTCATCAACGGCCGGCTGGACATCGTGATGTTGGGGTGGCTTGACGGCCCCCGGGCCGCAGGCCTCTACGATGTGGCAACCAAGGGCTCCGACCTGGTGAGCTTCGCGCTGATTGCGATCAACCAGGCGCTCGGCCCCAGCTTCGCGTCCCTGCTGGCCGAGGGGCGCTTGGCGGCGCTGCAACGCATCGTGACCAAGCAGACGCGGCTGACGTTCCTCATGGCCGTCGGCGTCGGCGTCACCATGATCACCATCAGCAGCTTCTTCCTGGCCCTGTTTGGCAGCGAGTTCGCCGGCGCCCGCTGGGCGCTCATCATCCTGGTCTCGTCCCAGATGTTCAACGCTGCGGTGGGTCCGGTGGGGCTGCTGCTCGTCATGGCGCACAAGGAGAAGTGGGCGGCCGTCGGGTTCCTGATCGCGGCCATCCTCAACGGCGGGCTCAACCTGTGGCTCATCCCGCTCCTTGGCATCACCGGCGCGGCCATTGCGACCCTGGCGAGCACGATTGCCTGGAACACCGCCTTCATGGTGTACGTGTACCGCTCCATCGGCATCCGGCCGGGCCCGATTCCGAGCCTTTGGCCGCGTCCCCGGGGTGGCCCGTGAAGCAGCACCTAGATTTCCTGGTCATCGGCGCCCAGAAGGCCGGCACGACGAGCCTTTTCAAGTGGCTGGAGGCCCACCCGCAACTGTGGCTGCCGCCGGAGAAGGAGGCGCCGTTCTTTTCGAACGAGGAGCGCTGGGCCAAGGGGCTGGACTGGTACCTGCATGAGTTCTTCGCCCCCGCTCCGGCCGACGCGCGGTGGGGAACCGTAACACCGCAGTACATGCTGGGGCTCCCCGACACGCCGTCGCGCATCGCGGATACACTTCCCCACGCCCGGCTGGCGGCGGTGCTTCGCGACCCCGTCGCGCGGGCGCGCAGCCACCACCGCATGATGGTCCGGCGTGGCGTCGAGGCGCGCGATTTTCCCACAATGGTGGCCGAGGAACTGGAACCGGCGGCGTTGGCGGCGGCGCGCGCGGCCCCGACGGATGCCAATTCGTACGTTAGCCAGGGTGAGTACGGCCGCATCCTGGGCGGCTACCTCGCGCACTACCCCACCGAGCAACTGTTCGTGTGCTGGAGTCGCGACCTGGACCGGCGGCCGGCCGAGCTGCTGCCGCGCCTGTACGATTTCCTGGGCGTGGACGCCGCGTTTCTGCCGGACGATCTGGCGACACGGTACCACCAGGGCGGCGGCCGGCGCCGGGTCGGCTGGCTGGAGGATGCGCTTCGGGCCGGCCCGGCCAAGGCGGCGCGGCGGCTGCTGCCACGGCCCGTGGAGCGCCGGCTTCGGTACTGGTTCAAGACGTGGAACGCCGGCGCCGCCCGCGACGAGAGCGTGGACCCAAGCGCAGACCGCGAGGCGGAAGAGGCGCTACGGCGACACTACCGGCGCGACCGGGGCTTGGTGGCCGCCTTGGCCGGCGAGCCGCCCTGGGAGTGACGCCAAGGCCAGAGTTCCGGACGGGGGCCGATGCGTTGCTCCAGTTCGGCCATCAGTGGGCCATAATGCGCCTCCAGCATGGCGCGGGCCGCCGGGTCCACCGGGGGCTTGCCGGCGCCGGGCCGCGTCACCTGGCGCAGCACGCGGTTGCGCAGGCTCGTAGGAAGGAGCCGGCCGACCGACTTGACGACGGCGCTGCCGGCCACCAGGCGACCCACGAGGCCGCGCGGCTCGGCGTAGGCGTTGTGGGCTTGGCCGGAGTCGACGGCCGCCACGGGCGCCTCGTCGATGCCCAGGAACGCGCAGACGCGGCGCAGCGTGGCGTCCGTGTCGCCGACCAGTTCGTTGAACGTCATGACCAGCACCCGATCGCCGAACAAATCCAGGTATCGGCGCAGGCCCCGCACGTACTCGCCCTGCTCCCAGTACAGGGGCGCGCGGCCCCAGCGGCGGTCCGGGAACGCCCGATCCGCCTCCAGCGCGGCGGCGAAGTCCAGGTTCTGGCGGCCGCGGCGCCGGTCGAGCAGGTAGTGGCTGTAGGCCCGTTCGACCGGGTCGCGAAGCACGACGAGAATGCGCGCATCGGGGGCCGCCGCCTGGATGAGCCGGGGCGCCTCGGGGTCCATGAGGTACGATGTACTGGCGTCGAGCCGGATCGGGGCCGCAGCCGCCTCGGGTGCCTGGTACAGCCGCTCGTAGGCGCGGCCGCGCACCTTGTAGGCGGGCATGGCGCGAGAGCCCGTGGGGTGCCGGCGAGTCAGGCGCCGGGCGGCGGTCACCAGCAGGCCACTGCGGGGCAGGTTGGCAAAATGGTGCGGCTCCTTCACGGCCGGGACGAAGACCTGTGGGTGCTGGGCCAGGTACTCGTAGAGACTGGTCGTTCCCGCCCGCACGGCCCCGACGAGAAACGTGTTGGGCATCATGCGCCGGCCGGGTGGAGGGCGTCGAGGGCCACCAGCCGCTCGGCGACGGCGCGCTCAACGACGTACAGGTTGTTGATCTGCTCCACGTTGGGCACGACGGCGCTGGCCGCCACGCGCCGGTCGGCGACGCTGAAGGCCTCCACGGTGCTGGGGCCCTCCTTGGCGCCGGGAATCACGTCGAGGTAGCGCTTGCGGATGGGGCTGGACCCGGCAAACAGATAGCCGCTTCCGTCGGCCCCATCGGCCCCCAGGGCGGCCCCGCGCCCCCAGCCAGCCGTCTGGGCGTCCCAGAGGGGCTGCCAGGCCGCGTCGTACACACGCAGGCGCGCCTGGCCCGAGTCGAACACCCACAGGGTGTCGCCGACCACGCGAACGGAGTGCGGGCCGCTGAGGTGGAGCCCCCGGTAGTCGCCCGATTCGAGGTCCAGCACGCCCCCTTCCCCCTGGCGCTTGAGCAGTTTCTCCGCCACGCGCTGCATCACCTGGCGACCCGTGACATGGTGGACCAGCGCGTGCAGCCGCCCGTCGGCCAGGAAGATCTGGTTGGCATGGTAGCGCTGCACCACCTTGCGTTCCGGGCCGTCCTCGTCCGGCGAGGCCTCCGCGCGCAGCGCGATTCGCCT
>JBFJYU010000106.1:0-9278 GCA_041622435.1 Thermoplasmatota archaeon
GGCGGCGCCGTCGCTGAGGTGGCCGACCATGGCGTCAAGCAGGGCCAGCGGCGGGAAGCACTTGGTCAGGTTGCGCAGGATCGCGGTCTCCCATGACAGGGGGCCGCCGTTGATCGTGGTGGCGCGCAGTCGTAACGTCATCTTGCCGATGGTCTGGCCGCGCGTGGCTTCCAGCGCCGCCATGGAGAGAATGATCAGGGCCGCGGCCAGCAGTGGCGGCAGGAACGGCATGAACCAGAACACCCACATTGGCGTCAGAAACGTCGAGGACAGCACACCGAAGGCCACGAGGGCCAGGGTGAAGTCGATGAAGTAGGCCACCGCGCGCGGCACGAAGGGTGCCCTCTCGCCGGCGGCGCGGCGTGGCGCGAAGAAGGCGGCGTCGGTGGCTTCCGGGGTACCCATGGCGGCGATGGCCCGGCGCACGTGGGTGACGGATACCATGTCCGCCTCCTCTGCCTGGGCGTGGGCCGTCGCGGCATCGTGGAGGTGCGAGTACAATTCCAGCCGCGCGTCGGTGGCTTGCGGTTCGGCCAGACCGCTGCGCTGGGCGGCGCTGCGTGCGTAGTCTTCCAGCAGTTGCCGGGCAGTGGCGTCAAGTTGCATGGTCGTCCCCCAGGATGGCTTCCATTTCGTTGCGGTAGTCGTTCCACGCGCCGCGCAGGGCCGCGTGCAACTGGGCGCCGGCACCGGTGAGTGCGTAGTACTTGCGCGGCGGCACACCGTCTTCGGTGGTTTTCCAGCGGCTCGTCAGGAAACCGCGGGTTTCCAGGTCGTGCAGGAGCGGGTAGACTGCGGCTTCGCTGGTGCTGAGTGCCGCGAGGCCCCGGCCGCGCAGGCGGGTCAAGATGCGGTAGCCGTAACTCTCGCCGTGGCGCAGTTCGGCCAGTAGCGCCAGGCGCGTGGATCCCTTGCGCAGTTCGCGCGTCCAGCGGGTCACCTCGGCATCCAGATCAATGGTCGTAGACATACCTCGTAACCTGAGGTACCCCCTAGTCCACTATAATCGTTGGCCAAACAGTAGCGAAATCGCTCGCGCGATCCCCGCGATCAGTCGCCAGGCGCCTGCCGCTTCAGGCGTCGGCAACCGCCGGCGCCAACGGCGCCACGCGCACGTGGTGCTCCCGGTCCACCCAGGCCGCCAAACCACTGCCGGCACCAAACGCGACGCCGGCAAACTCACCCTTGAAATCCGTCATCGGGCCCGCCACATCAGGCCGGGTCAGAAGGGTCTCCGACACGGGGTTCCACTCCACCACATCCATCACCGCATAGCCAGCCGAATAGCCGCCTCCGCCAGGAGGCACGGGCAGCGCCGCCGCCGCGTAGTTGGCGAGCACCACATGCAGGAAGCCCTCCGGGTCGGCCGCCATGGCGAAGATGGAGAAACCCTGGGTACCCTTGCCCAGCGACGTGCGGTCTACCAAGTTGACCGACGCATTCCAACTCAGGCCGCCGTTGGGACTCGCCGCGGCCCAGCCGCTGATGCAGGCCCAGACCAGGCCTCCATCGGGCAGCCGCGCCAGGAGATTCGTGCCGCAAATCGGTCCCGGCAGACAACTGAGCACGTGCGCCGCCGCCCCGTCGAACGCCACACGCAGCAGCGGCAACTCGCACTCGGCGCCGCTGCGGTCGTGGCACGTCGCCACGAACCCGCCGGAGTCCACCAGAGGCGGGGAAACCAAATTGCACGAACCGCGCACCTTGGCCACCGTCCACGACGCGCCCTGGTCGGAACTCCACGCGGACAGCATGTCGCGGTTGCCCGTCGTCGTCTGCCACGTGATCACGGCCGTGCCGCCGGCGACGCCGATCCAGGGACGATCGTTGTCGATGCCATCGCCCAGAACACTCGGCCCCGTCCAGGTGTCGCCCAGATCTGGCGTCGCCGCGTGGAAAACGCGGGATGTCCGCCCGGCGCCGCCGGCGTCAAGGGTTCCCAGTCGCGTGGCGAGCCCCACGACATGCAGGGTGCCATCCGCGTCGAAGGCCAGGGCCGGGTCGGCATCGCTGCGCAGCCGCAGGGGGATGGCATCCTCGATCAGCACATCCGGGATCGTCATGTCACGCCACGACACCCCGCCGTCCTCGGAAACCACGAAGCGCAGCCGGCTGGCGTGCGCGGCGCCGCCGATGGAGGGGTTCGCCGAGATGAGCCCGGCGGCAACCCGATCAGGATTGGAGGGGTCGATCGCCACAAACGGTTCGCCTTGCTGCTCCAACAGGCTGGCCAGGGGAACGCCGGGGGCGCAATCGGCTGGCCCACCGGAGCCGGCGGGGCAGTGCAACTCGTACGGAGCGGCCGCAGCGCGCGCCGTGCTCGTCGCCGGGGCGGGGGCGCCCTCCAGGCAGCCTGAGACCATGACGGCCAGGATTAGCAGGGCGCAGCCTCGCAGCACGGCCGTGACTCTCGGCGACCCCTGATGAACACTCCGGCATACCTCTTGACGGCCGGGAGGGGAAAGGAGGAGGTTTGGTGGGGTTGTCGGGTGGCTGGAGCAGCGGCGCTCAGACCTTGGTCACCAGGACGTTGTCGACCGCCCAGCCATCGTAGCTGTTGTAGGAGCCGTCGATGCTGTCGAAGAAGAACCGGATGTACGCGGTGCTGTCTCCGGCCCAACTGGACAAGTCGTAGGTCTCGCCGCCCCAGGCGGCCTGGTTGGCGTCGCGACTGTCCCACTGCTCAAGCGTGGTCCACGGGCCCGAAGACGAGCCGCTGGCCTGCACGCGCATGATGTCGTACGCGCCGCCCGAGTAGGTCTCGGTCTCCCACTTGTGGTCGAACGTCAGCGTGGCGCTGGTGGCGCCCGAGAGGTCGACGACGGCACGCGCCCAGCCGGTGACCTGCGCCCCGGTGCTGTATTGGCAGTCGCTGGCCTCGTTGAATTGCAGGCTGGTCGTGGGGTTGCCGCCCAGGCAGCCGCTGCTGACACGCCAGAGGTCGCTGCTGCCGCTGCTCTTGACGAACGTGGTGGTTCCCTCGAAGTCGTCGTCGAGGACCGTCACGGGGTTGCCGCCACCGCCGCCGCCGGCGTTGGCGACGGCCGCCTCGGCGTTGACGCCGCCGGAGCCGAAGCTGGTGTCCCAGCCCGCCGCACCCAGGTCGTTGGCCGTGCTCTCCAGGAGGTCGCGCAGACCCTGGTTCGAGAGGGCGGGGTTGACCGACAGGGCCAGGGCGGCCACGCCGCTCACGATGGGCGTGGCCATGCTGGTGCCGTCCAGGTACACGTAGTCGGAGTCGTTGCGGTTGTAGGCGGCCGCGATCTGGACGCCCGGGGCGCTGATGTCGATCTCGTTGCCGTAGTTGCTGAAGCTCGCCCTGGCGCGGTTCTGGTCGTAGGCGCCGACGGCGAAGGCGTTGCTGTACTTGGCCGGGTAGCCGATGGCGCCGTTGTCGTTGCCCGTGGCGGCCACAACGAGTGCGCCGGCGTTCCAGGCGTAGTTGACCGCGTTGAGCAGCGTGCTGCTGCCCGACGACGCGCCGAGGCTCATGGACAGGATTTCCGCGCCTTCGTCGGTGGCGTAGGTGATGCCGTTGGCGATCTGGGAGTGGGTGCCCGAGCCCTGCGCGTTCAGGACGCGCACCGGCAGGATGGTGGCCTGGGCCACGCCGGCGACTCCGAGACCGTTGTCGGTCAGGCCGGCCGCCGTCGAGGCCACGTGGGTGCCGTGGCCGTTGTTGTCGTTGGGGTCGTTGTCGTTGTACACCCAGTCGTAGCCTTGCAGGTAGTTGCCAATGTCCTCGTGGCTCTTGCGCAGACCCGAGTCGAGGATGGCCAGCGTGACGCTCGAGGAGCCGAGGGTGGTGTCCCAGGCGGTCTCGATGCCGACATCCTTGATGCCCCACTGGCAGCAGGTCCAGTAGGCCTCGCTGGGCGTGAAGCTGGCGTGGAAGTCCAGGGCGTCGGGGTGAACGTAGGCGACGTTGACGTCGCCGCGCAGGTCCGCCGCGAACTGGATCGGGTCCTCAACGTCGACAACGAGGAAGTCGATGGCGTGGTTGAGCGAGATGACGCGGGCGCCGTGGAACAGGCCGCCCGGTTCGTAGTCGCGGGGCAGGTCGTGCAGGCCGACGATGTGGGCGCCGGGGGCTTCCACGCGGAATTCGGGGCCGTCCGGGAGGTCCGGATTCGGTAGAACGGCGTCCGCGAGGGGGTCCGCCACGCCGAGGGACGAGACGTCCGCCCCTGGGAGTGCGACCGCCGATGCGGCGACGAGGCTGGCCAGGATCAGCAGGGTTTGAGGTGTCTTCATGCAACCACCGGTTCACAAGGAACCGTCCCCGGACGGTCGGCTGGTGAGCTTAGACCTTATTCGCCTGCATCCGAGTGAGTGCGCAACAATCGCGACTCCGCGCACATCAGCCAAAATGATACTTACAACACTGGTGGCGCCGCGGGACGTGCCTTGCAACTGGCAAGGTGCAGAACCGGAAACGCGGAGGCGTTCGACGGTGTTGTGATAGCGCGTCGGCGATCGCTGGCCGGGGCCGCCTAGCGAACAGCCGTGGCCGTCAGGTGCCAGTCCAGCACGGCCGCCCGCGCGGCGCCCGGCTCTTCGACGAGGCGCGGCGCGACATCCCAGTAGCCCGTCACGCGGTCGGGGTCCAGCCAGGCCAGCACCTGGTCCGGCTCCTCCCACCATTCCGGCTCGACGGTGGTCTCGAAGAGCGCCCGGCCCGGCTCTCGTCCGACGGCCACAGCATCAAAGAAATACGGCGTGCCCGCAGGGCTGAAGCGGATTCCGAAGTTGGGCTCGGCCGTCGGGGGTGACCACGTCAGCTCGAACTCAACCCGCGCGGCGCCGTGGGGCACCGGATTGCCCAACGGCCCAAATCCGGGGTAGCTGCCCCCGACGCCGGGGTCGTTATGGCCGGGCTCGTCCACGTACGCCACCGCCAGCGACCCCTCGCGTTCCAGGAAAACCTTCGCCGACTGGCCGTTCCAAACCTCCTCGATCTCCTCCGCTGACCAGACGCGGGGACCCGGAGCGGGGCCGGGCCGGGCCTCGAAGGCCACCACGAACGGGCTGCTGTCGTACAGGTCCCAGTCGATGTTCTCGTACAACCGGTGATCGTGGTGGGGCTGCAACCGCAGCCACGCCGACGGCGGAGCACCCGTTGGCCCCGCCGGCAGCCGATGCACGACCTGATCGGTCCCGTGCAGGTGCGGCGTCACGTTGCCGCCCAGCACGTCCACGAACGCAACCGCCTGGGCCCGCGGCGACTCACCCGCCTCGAGAACCGCCTCCAGCGTCCACACGCCCGGCGCCGGGTCCATCACGGTTAGCAGGCGCAGGTCCGTCTCCGGGCCCTCGCTCGCGGTGCGCTGCCCGTCCGGGTCAATGAGGGCCAGCGCGGTCTCATAATCGTTGGGGCACGCCGCCACGATGCGGCAGTCGGCCGGCGCCTCGGGCCCCTGTCCGTGCAGCCGCGCGAAGATCGCCGACGCGCCGTCGGGGACATCGAACGTCCACGACCACGTTTCGCCCAGCAGCACTTCCTGGCGCCGCTCACCCGACTCCCACAGCACCAGCGCGCCCTCGTTCAGGCTGACCTGGACCGCGTAAAGGTCGGCGTCCGGCCACTGCGGCGAGACCGCCAAGTCCCACGCGACAGTGACATTGGCCTCCTCCACCGGCGTCCAGTCGGCCCGCCACATCTCGGTCAGCCCGTAGTGGCAGTCGCCGCAGAAGCGGTTGGTGAAGGAGTACGTGGCGTTGGCGTGCCATTCGACACGCCGCACGCTGTCGTCCGGCCCGTCGGCATCCGGCCACCACAGCAGCGCCCCCGCCGCCACGACAACCACCGCACCCGCCAGGATCAGAGCCCGTTGCACGGCCGGGACCGGGCGGGCCCCTCCAAGGGTGTTTCGGCGCCGCACGGGGTGTGCCATCATGCTTATTCCTCCGACCATCTACCCTGGTCTAATGAAGACCCGAGCCCTCGCCGCAGTGGCGCTGCTTTTCCTGGCCAGCCCCGCCCTCCTTCCAGCCGACGCCACCAACCCGATCCAGCCCGGCGACCAGATCAACGGCGTCTGCACGCTCGCCTTCATTTTCGACGGCGTGGGGCCCCGCGCGGGCAAGGTGTACGGTTTGACCGCCGCCCACTGCGTCAACCGCGTCGGGCAAAGCGTCTCCACCGCCGGCCACGCCAACTTCGGCACCGTTGCGTACCACGGCAACCCCAACAGCAACCCCTGGGATTTCGCGCTCATCGAGATCAAGAGCGCCCACCATTCCAACGTCGTGGCATCCATGCGCGGCCACCCCGAGTACCCCACCGGGTACACCACCTGGACCGAAACCGCCGTCGGCGACCCGCTTCAGTTCTCCGGCTTCGGCTTCGCGTTCTCGTTCACGGGCCCCACCCGCGAGCAGCGCGTCGGGGTGCTGACCCGCGATAACGCCAACACGTTCCACCTTGCCGGCCCCATGGACTTCGGCGACTCGGGCGGCCCCATCGCCCACATGCCGACCGGCAAGGCGCTCGGTATCGAGAGCCGTGTCGGCGCGCCCTGGGGAACCGACACCGGCCCCACCATCGAGGGCATCCTGGCCAAGGCCGACTCCGTTGGGTTCCCGATCCAGCTTCGCACGGTTTAGGCGCGGTAACCCGCGTGGAACGGATGCCGGAGCGACACCGCAAGAGGCAATCGGCGTACCGTCCTGAGTTCCATGCGCTACTACACCGCGCTCGTTGTGCTGATGCTGGGACTATCTGGCTGAACCGGCGACTCGTTGATGCCGGCTGACGGTGGCGACGCAGCGCATCTGGCCCCAGGCGCAGGCAAAATCCTGGCCCTGGCGGCCAAGAACGCCACGTTCACGTTCGACGGGGGCTTCCACGGCGGGGCGCTAGAGCGCGTGGCTGTCGGCGGCACCGATGTGCAGTTGGTGCGCGAGTCGGCGGAGTACCACTTCGTGCACGAGATGCCCGCGCAGCCGCGGTCGTTCGTGGCCGTGATGGCGTGGGGTTCGGAGTTTGCGATGGCTCCGACCAATGCCATGGTCCATGCGGAGGTCGAAGCGCGCCACTTCGCCCTTGAGCTGCTCGGAATGCCCGTGGCCGCCGATGGTGTGCCACTGCCTGGCTTCGGGTTTGGATCGTCCACGGGAGGCACGCAGACCCATGTCGAGGAAACCGAAGGGGTCCAGGATATCCAGGCCGTCTACGCGGTCAAGACCACCGGAGTCGTCGTCGGAACCCACGACGAGGGCATGACCGTGGTTGCCTTGCCGTTGGCCTGAGCGCCAAGGGAGCCTGCAAACCCTTGAAATGGCCCTAGGGGTCGCGTCCAGCGATAAGCATGCCTTTGATCGAGTCCACCCCCGAGTTCGTCAGGGACACCTATGCCAAGATGCGCCAGCGCCTGGAGGTCGTGCGCGAGCGCCTCGGCCGGCCCCTGACGCTGGCCGAGAAGATCCTGTACGGTCACCTGGATGACCCGGCGGCGGCCGAGTTGAACCGCGGCACGAGCTACCTGTACCTGCGCCCCGACCGCATCACGATGCAGGACGCGACGGCGCAGATGGCGATGTTGCAGTTCCTGACGACGGGCAAGCCGACGACGGCTGTGCCCACCACGATCCACGCGGATCACCTGATTGCGGCGAAGGTGGGCGCCGGCCCGGACCTGCAGGCGGCCAACACGACCAACGCCGAGGTGTACGAGTTCCTGCGCACGGCGGCGGCCAAGACCGGCTGCGGCTTCTGGAAGCCCGGCGCGGGCATCATTCACCAGGTGGCCCTGGAGCAGTACGCCTTCCCCGGCCAGATGCTGATTGGCACGGACAGTCACACGCCCAACGGCGGCGGCTTGTGCCAGTGGGCCAGCGGTGTCGGCGGCGCGGACGCCGTGGATGTCATGGCTGGCTTCCCCTGGGAGGTGCTGCACCCGAAGATCATCGGTGTGAAGCTGACGGGCAAGCTGAACGGCTGGAGCAGCCCCAAGGACGTGATCCTGAAGCTGTGCGGCATCCTGACGGTGAAGGGCGGCACCAACGCGGTCATCGAGTTCTTTGGCGACGGCTGTGAGTCGATTTCGGCGACGGGCAAGTGCACGATCACCAACATGGGCGCCGAGCACGGCGCCACGACCAGCTGCTTCCCCCACGACGAGCGCATGAACGTCTACCTGCGCTCGACGGCCCGCGACGCGCTGGCCGACCTGGCCGACGAGTTCCACGACGAACTGCTGGTGGCGGACCCCGAAGTCCTGGCCGACCCGGAGAAGTTCTACGACCGCGTCATCCACATCGACCTGGACACCCTGGAGCCCCACCTGGTGGGTCCCCACACGCCCGACCTCGCCCGGCCGGTGAGCGAGATGCGCGCCGCCGTCGCCAAGGAGGGCTACCCCGACGCCATCAGCGCGAGTCTGATTGGCTCCTGCACCAACAGCAGCTACGAGGACATCGTGCGCACCGTCGAGGTGGCCGAGCAGGCCGCCGCCCACGGAGCGAAGGCCAAGACGCCGCTGCTTGTTACCCCTGGCTCCGAGCAGGTTCACCTGACCATCAAGCGCGACGGCTTGATGGACAAGCTCAACGCCGCCGGCGCCACCGTGCTCGCCAACGCGTGCGGCCCCTGCATCGGCCAGTGGAACCGTGAATCCTCGGAGAACGCCGAGGAGAACACGATCATCACGAGCTACAACCGCAACTTCCCGAAGCGCAACGACGGCTCGGCCAAGACGCTGGCATTCATCGGCAGCCCCGAGATCGTCATGGCATACGCCCTGGCGGGCAGCCTCAGCTTCAACCCGCTCACCGACCCGGTCACCGTCAACGGCAAGACGTTCAAGCTCACCCCGCCGGCGCCCGCGCCGGAAGTGCCCGAAGGCGGCTTCGTGCCGGACCCGCACGGCTACCTCGCCCCGCCCGCCGACGGCAGCGGTGTCGAGGTCCATGTGTCTCCCGACTCCGAGCGCTTGCAACTGCTGGCGCCGTTCCCCCAGTGGAACCTGCCCGGCGACTTCGCCGACATGCCCCTGCTGCTCAAGGCCAAGGGCAAGTGCACGACGGACCACATCAGCCAAGCCGGCCCGTGGCTCAAGTACCGCGGCCACCTGGACAACATCAGCAACAACCTGTTCCTGGGTGCCGTCAACGCCTTCACCGAGGCGGCCGGCAGCGGCAAGGACCAGCTCGACGGCGAGACCCGCCTGTTCACCGAGGTGGCCCGCCACTACAAGAACGAAGGCGTTCGCTGGGTCGTGGTCGGCGACGAGAACTACGGTGAAGGCTCCAGTCGCGAGCACGCGGCCATGGAACCC
>JBFJYU010000107.1:0-9276 GCA_041622435.1 Thermoplasmatota archaeon
CCGTTCTCGCGTTGCAGGGGCGCCAGGGCCTCGTCGAGGGCCTGGTCGATCTCCGCCTGGGGCACCGTCGGCGTCTGGCCGAGCTTCTTGGCGTAGTGGGCCGCGTGCTCGCCGGCGCGCTTGCCAAACACGAGCAGGTCGCTGAGGCTGTTGCCGCCGAGGCGGTTGGCGCCGTGCAGGCCGGCAGCGGTCTCGCCAGCGGCGAACAGGCCGGGCACCTTGCTCATCTGGGTCTCGGGTTCGACGCGAACGCCGCCCATGATGTAGTGGCAGGTGGGACCGACTTCCATCGGCTCCTTCGTGATGTCCACGCCGGCCAGTTCCTTGAACTGGTGGTACATGGACGGGAGCTTCTTCTTGACGTACTCCTCGGGGCGCCAGGAAATGTCCAGGAACGCGCCGCCGCGGGGGCTGCCACGTCCGGCTTTCACTTCGGCCAGGATGGCGCGCGCGACGACGTCGCGGGTCAGGAGTTCCGGCGGCCGGCGGGCGTCCTTGTCGCCGTCCAGCCAGCGCAGGACCTCCTCCTCGCTCTCGGCGTAGTCGCCCTTGAACATGTCCGGGACGTAGTTGAACATGAAGCGCTCGCCCTTCGAGTTGCGCAGGATACCGCCCTCGCCGCGAACGCCCTCGGTGACGAGGATGCCGCGCACGCTGGGGGGCCAGATCATGCCCGTCGGGTGGAACTGGATGAACTCCATGTCCAGCAGTTCGGCGCCGACCTCGTAGGCCAGGGCCATCCCGTCGCCCGTGTACTCCCAGGAGTTGCTGGTGACCTTGTACGCCTTGCCGATGCCGCCACAGGCTAGGACAACCGACTTGGCGGCGAAAAGGTGGAAGCGGCCGGTCTCGCGCTCGTAGGCCAGAACACCGCTGATCTTGTCGCCGTCCTTGAACAGCTTGGTCACCGTGTACTCCATGAACACGTCGATGCCCGAGTGGACACCCTTGTCCTGAAGCGTGCGGATGATCTCGAGGCCCGTGCGGTCGCCGACGTGGGCGAGGCGCGGGTACTGGTGGCCGCCGAAGTTACGCTGGTTCATCCAGCCTTCCTTCGTGCGGTCGAACACGGCACCCCACATTTCCAGCTCACGGACACGGTCCGGGGCCTCCTGGGCGTGGATCTGCGCCATGCGCCAGTTGTTGAGGAACTTGCCACCGCGCATGGTGTCACGGAAGTGAACCTTCCAGTTGTCCCGGTCGTCCGCGTTGCGCAGGGCGGCGGCGACGCCGCCCTCGGCCATGACCGTGTGGGCCTTGCCGAGCAAGCTCTTGCAGATCAGCGCGGTCTTGGCGCCCTGGGCCGAGGCCTCAACGGCCGCGCGCAAGCCGGCGCCGCCGGCGCCGACGACGACCACGTCAAAGTCGTGGCGAACCACTTCCGGTCGGCCGCTCATACGGGCACCCCGAACAGATGGGTGAGTTCAGGATGGTTGCCAAGGTAACGGATGTAGAGGTCCGTGATGGCGACCGAGAACAGGCTGGTCATCGCCCAGACGCCGTGCTTGCCGTTGAGCTTGGAGAACGCCTTCCACACGCCGTGGCTGCTCTGGGCGACGGCGTCGCAGGAGTAGCAGTCCAGGCGGCCACCGACCAGGTGGCGCAGGGAGTGGCAGCCGAGCGTGTAACCGGTCAGCAAAACGACGTTGGCGACCATGATGATCGAGCCGATGCCGAAGTAGAAGCCGTGCGGCGTCCAGATGCTGCGGGCGGCGTCGTAGGCCAGGAAGACCGTGATGACGAGCGCCGCGTACAGGAAATAGCGGTGAATGTTTTGGAAGATCATCAGGCCCTTCTCGCCCTTGTAATTCTTGCCCTTGAGGGCCTCCGTCGAGCAGGCGCTCGGGCGGGCGACGAACGAGCGGTAGTACGCCTTCCTGTAGTAGTAGCACGTGAAGCGGAAGCCCGCGGGGAAAATCAGGATCAGTGCCGCCGGGTTCGACATGAACGGACCCAGCAGCGGAATGGCGTGCAGGAAACCCGGCACAAGAGGCGTCAGGTCGGGCGTGCCAAACGGCGAGAGGTAGTGGTACTTGCCGTTGTCAATGGTGAACTCGGCACCCCAGTATTGGGCCTCAAGAATTCGATACGTGGCGTAGACCACGAACCCGCCTAGAATTGCGACGAGCGTCGCAGGATAGAGCCACCACATGTCACGGCGCTGAGTGGCCAGAAAAGACGTTGCGTGGGGCGCCTCCGCTGAGGGAGTCATTTGGCGCGTGGACTTGGAGGGCACTTAAGGGCCTTGCGCAGGGGCAGGCCGTCGCGCCAACCCTGTTGAGCGGCGCTGAGGGGGGCCGACGACCATGTGCTCAGGGGCCGTCACCGGATGGGTCCGGGTCGAGGTCCCGTGGCGCCGGTTGCGGCGCCGGGGCGTTACGCCGCACCCGCTCCAAGACCATCAACAGGCCCGTGATGAGAAGGAACGCCACGAGGGATTGGTTGGGAATCGTGAGGCCCAGGACGCGGTACATGACGACGCTGCAGGCGCCGACGATGCATTCGCCCCCCTCCAGGTCGGGCCACGCCTGGATGACGCTGTGGTACGCTGCCAGCAGGGCGCCGGGGATGGCGAAGCCGAGACCGAGGCGCGCCGCGCGTGGGTCGCGCTTGAGGTATGCGACGCCGAGGATGCCCACGAGCGGGTACATCAGGATGCGCTGGTACCAGCACATCTCGCACGGCGGGAGGCCCAGTCCCTTGAGCCCGAGAAAGCCGATGCCGCTGTAGTTGAGGCTGCCAAGGGTCGCGACGAGGCTCAGCATCCACGCTGCGAGGATCAGGTCCCAGGGGTCGCGCCGCTCACGCACTGAGGGCCTCGCGGATCGCGGCGTCCACGGCCTCGGTGTCCTCGGGGTCGAAGGTCTGGTCGCCGATCTGGATCGTCGGGGTGCCCTGGGCGCCGGAGCCGCTCAGGTCGATCAGGTTGAAGCCCAGCAATGTCTTGCCCGGCTCCCGGTCGGCCATGCATTCTTCCATGCCCGCTTCGGGGAGGCCCAGGTCGACGGCGGCGGCAAGCAGGGCGTCCGGGGTGGGTTCGCCCCCGTCCTGCTGGAGCGCGTAGATGGCGTGGTCGAAGTCCAGCCAAGCGTCGGCGTCGCCTTGGAAGACACACTGGCTGGCGATCGCCGCATCCATGCTGTGCGGGCCAACGAAGGCGACGTGTTTCCACATGAGGCGGATCTCGTCGGTGGCCACCCAGGTTTCGTACAGGTGTTCGAACGCGGGGCCCAGCGAGTACTGTTGGCAGTGGGGGCACTGGTAGTCCTCGTAGAGGTAGACGACCAGGTCCCCCGAGCCGACTGAGGGATTCAGGATGCCTTTGGGCGCTTCTTCCTGTTTGCCTACGCTGGCCAGCAGCACAACGACGAGCACGGCGAGGGACGCGGCACCGGCCAGCGCGAGGACCCTCTTTCGATCAGCCATGGGCGGCCACCCGGGGTTCCTTGCTTAACGACTGCGCTGGCTCGCGTGCCGCGGACCCGGCGGGGGTCCGGCCTGGGGCGGGCCCGGGACGTACCTGATGCCTGCGGGCGCCTGCCGCATGGGGCGGGGCGGCTCCGGTCGGGCCGATGGTTCTAGGCCAGTGCGTGGGGCAGTTTTTCGAGGCAGCCGACCCAGCCTTCTTCGTGGTTGGTGCGGGCCTCGGCGTTGGGGAAGCCGGCGTGGACGAAGCGGAGGTGGGTTTTGCCGTTGAGTTCCTTGAGGTCGACGGTGCAGAGCGTGTCCTGGGGCATGGCGGCGTCCGCGCCGGCCCAGTTGAACGTGAAGGCGAGGTGGTTGGGCGCCTTGATGGCGGTGAACTTGCCGATGCAGGTGTACTCGCCTTCGGGGCCGACCATGGTCATGCGGTAGGTGCCGCCGACGCGGGCGTCCATGCCTTCGACGCGGCAGGTCATGGGGCCGGGCGCAAACCACTTGGCGAGGAGTTCGGGGTTCGTCCAGGCGTCGAAGACGCGATGGATGGGGGCGTCGAGGGTGCGTTCGAGAGCGAGTTCGGGTACGGTGGTGGTTTGGGTCATGGGGTGTCCTCTTTTTCGAGCAGATCCTGGAGCGCGTCGAGGCGTTCGTCCCAGAATCGCCGGTAGGTGCTGAGCCATGCGTTGGCGGCCCCGAGGGGGCCTGCGCGCAGGCGCACGTGTCGGGTTCGTCCGTGTTTTCGGGTGGTCACGAGTCCGGCCTCCTCCAGGACGCGGATGTGTTTCATCACGGCCGGCAGGCTGAAGGCGAAGGGGTCGGCGAGTTCGCTGACGGACGCGTCGCCGGCTTGGAGTTGTTCCAGGATGGCTCGGCGCGTGGGGTCGGCGAGGGCCGCGAAGCAGGCGTCGAGCGGTGCCGGGCTTTGGTTAACCAACAAGTTGAGTATTGACGACTTCGATACTTAACGCCTTAGTTCAGTAATCGCGGGCCGCCGCCCCCCAAAAGGGTTCGTCCAAGCATGGCGCGCCACGCCACCGCGCAAAGCCCTCGCATCCACCACGGGCCTCAACTACCCGGTATTCTATGGGCGCGCATGGAAACAACGGTTAGTCCGTTCCCGCGGACGCCCCAGCCGGAACCGGCCAAGCTGTCGGGGACAACCCTCTGCCTCTCCGGCGGCGGCTACCGCGCCATGGTCTACCACATCGGCGCCCTCAAACGCCTCAACGAAGCCGGCTGGCTTCCCCGCATCGACATCATCAGCAGCGTCAGCGGCGGCAGCATCGCCGCCGGCGCCCTCGCCGTCGGCTGGCGCCACCTCCGCTTCGACAACGGCATCGCCACCAACCTCGACGACGTCATCACCGAACCGCTGCGCCAAATGAGCCGCAAAACCATCGATATCTCCGCCGGGCTGCGAGGAATGATCATCCCCGGCGCCGCCGGCCGCCGCGTCGCACGCGCCTACGATCGCACGCTTCTCCACAAGGCCACACTCCAGGACCTACCCGACCAACCCGAATTCGCGTTCAACGCCACCAACTACCAGTCCGGCGTCCGATGGGCCTTCGGCAAGAACCGCATGGGCGACTACCGCGTCGGCTACGTGCGCTCCCCCAAAACGCGACTCTCAACGGCCGTCGCCGCCTCCTCGGGATTCCCACCCGTCCTGGCGCCGCTGCTGCTCAAAACCAACCGCCTGCTCTACGAGCCCGGCCCCTACTCCGACCTCCTCGAAGCACCGTACCACAAGACTGTCGTTCTGGCCGACGGCGGCGTCTACGACAACCTCGGACTGGAGCCGGCAAAAAACAGCGCCACCATCCTCGTCAGCAACGGCAGCGGCCCCGCCGGCGCCGAAGCCGACCCATCACGCCGCTGGATCGGCGGCTTCCTGCGCACGGTATCGCTCATCAACCGCCAGGTCCGCAGCCTGCGCAAGCGCCTCCTCTTCGAAGCCGGCGACCAACCCGACGGCCCCACGGTCGGCTACTGGCACATCTGGATGGACTACAGCAAATTCCACGACCTAGCCGACAAACTGCCCGTCGACCGCGCCCGCGCCCGGCAACTCGCCGGGTGGCCCACGCGCCTCAAGAACATGGACCAGCCCACGTTCGAAGGGCTGGTGAACTGGGGCTACGCATCGTGCGATGTGGTCCTGCGCACATGGGTCGACCGCGCCACCAAGCCGCCCAGGGGGTTCCCGTACCCGCGGGGCGTCTGAGCCGCAGCGGGGGACAGCCGCTAAAGCCGCCGCCAACCTCGCCACACCCGTGCCCCGCGACCTGACCCCGATTCCGATGAGCCAGTCGGCGACCACCATGAGTCGGCTCATGACACCCATCGACGCGAACGTGTACGGCAACGTGCACGGAGGCGCCATCCTGCGTTACATCGACGAGTCCGCCGCCGTGGCCGCCTGGCGCCACGCCCGCGTGCCCAAGGTGGTCACCGCATCCATCGAGCGCATGGACTTCAAGGAACCCGTGTTCATCGGCGACATCCTGCACATCCACGCGACCGTCCGCTACACGGGCCGCACCAGCATGATGGTCGGCGTGCGGGTCGAAGCCGAAGAACCCGCCACGGGCGAAATCCGCCACACCGGCCGCTGCTACATCACGTTCGTCGGCCTCGACAAGAGCGGCAAACCCATTCCGGTGGCGCCCGTCATGGCCGAGACCGACGCCGAGCGGGCCAAGATGGCCAAGGCGAAGGAGATCTACGACGCGCTCAAGGCCACGCGGCTGGGTGCGTCGGCGCGGTAGTACCATCGCGCCGCCGCGGAGGCGCGCCGAGTCCGAACTCAGCCGGCCACGCGGGCGTGCTGCGCCAGCAATTGGTTCTGGTCGAGGGCCACCAGTTCGATGGCCACCATTTGACCCGCCTGCACCGATGTGGCGAGGCTCCACCGCTCCCCCATTTCCAAAGCCCCGTCAGCAAAGCCACCATCCAGCGCGGCGGCCTCGTACGCCGACACCGTGCCATTGACCGCCACCAGGATACGCGCGTTGTCGGTCGCCCACGCCTCGCCGCCCTGATGGACGACCGTGATGCGTTCGTCGCCGGTTCCCCAACCCCCAGAACCCGCATCGACGTGAATGGCGAACTCGGCGTGCATCGTCTGGGCGGGGCCCGGAATGGCAAAAACAAGAGCCGCCAGCGCACCCATCGAAAGCATCGTGATGCCCACCAAAAGCATCCCTCCTACTACGTCGGCTACAGCTTCGTCATCGATTGCCTGATCGTCTCCCCGCATGCTCGCCCCCAGGAGAACTTCGGGGCTCAAGGACTTCAGGGGCCCGCCAGCGTGCGGGGCCCAATGGCGGGATGCAACCCGAAAAGGGCATCGTGCAGCGGTGAAGCGGTCCGGCGCAGGGACCCGGCGAGCCGGCCATCAACGCGTACGCCGCCGCAACAACCATCAGAGGATCGTCCCGATGCCTGCGAGGATCAGATGATCGCTCCGGCCTCCCTTTAACGGCCCGCCGACGGTGTTTGCCCATGGACCCACGCTTCGAAACCCTTCGCCGCCCCCGCCATCTCCTGGCCACCGGCCTCGTCTTCCTTTTGCTCGGCGGGGCCGGGGGGGCGCTGGTTGGACTTGCTGCTGCTGACGACGAAGACCAGCCGTCCGTGGCGCTGGGGCTACCCCACGTCGGGGATGCGGGCGTGTACGAATTGCGCAAGGCGCCCCTCGACGACGATGCCGTGCACCGCGGCTTCACCGAGGACCGCGAGCTGCGCATCGCCTTCGCCTTCGGCGCGCCGTCGGTTCGCCACGACGCCGAAGGCCGGGGCCACTGGACCCAGCAGGTCGACTTGCATCGACACACCGAGCGCGGCGACAGCAACGAAACCCTGTTCGTGGACCGATCCTGGGCGGCGATCGCCAGCGTGCGCGAAGTAACCTTGGCACAGCCGCCGCGCCAGGACGATGGCCTCTTGCCGACAGAGGAGTCGGCGAGTACCGTGTGGCGCACAACGTGGTTCGGCGCGTGGAGCCTGCTGCCTTGCGGCCTGTTGGACTCCTTCCAGGGACAGGTGCTTGAGCCCGGCGGGTACCTGCGCTCGACGGATTCATGCGAATGGGGTGCTAGCGATTACGATCCCAACGGCCACTGGCGCCGGGTGCGCGGCGTCATCGAGGACGAGGGCTTGCTGGTCGTTGACCACGCGGCGCTCCACCCCGACGACCGGCCCAACCGGTGGACGAGGCCGGACTGGCGCGCCTGGTACAGCCCAGCCTCGCCGTACCCGGTGCGCATGCAAGATCTCCTTGGCGGCGCGTTCGGCGCGCCCGGAGACATCCTTGAACTCACGCACCTGACGCGCGGCACCGACCCCCTGACGTGGGGCCACGCCGCCACGGATCTGCCCGCCCTGCGCTTGAGCCAGCGCCCGGCCTGGACCCTGGATGACGGCGACGCCGAGCACCCTTGGCCTCTGAGCGCAGCGTACGCGCACGCCTTGTCGGACCCCGACAGCGGCTTGGGCGACTTCATGGCCCAACACCCGGACGCGTACCTGGCCCACGCAGCCCACGCCGCGTTTGACGTGGATGGTCAACACACGGAACGCTGGAGTTTCACGGCAACCGACGGGCAGGCGCGCCACAGCGTCACCATCGCCCAGGATCTCGCCCCCCGCCAGGTGTTGGGTGTCCCCGTTGGCCCTCCCCTGACGACGATCCGCTACGAGGACCCGTGGACGGCTCCGGTGGACGACGTGAACCTGCCCGCGCCCCACCAGTTGCCGGCGCGCTTGCCGACCGCAGCGTCGCTACTGGCCCAGTGGCGGGTGGCGATGGGCGACACCGCCAACCCGGACGCCTCGCCGTCCTGGAGCTTCCTTCTCTCATGCGACGACCCGTGCACCAACGTCACGACCCATTTGCGGGCGGGGCAGGTGTACGCTTACCGCGAAGCGGAGCCGGGATACCCCATCCTCGACAACCGCGTCGACGCCTGGGACACGAGTGAGTTGGCCTGGCAAGACGGCGCCCTGTCCCACGGATCCGAGTCACTTCAGGTTCACAACACCGAGACGACGGGGCCGTTGGACCTCGCGACACCGAGGGAGCCGGCGCCGGACGCCGCCTTCGCCGCGGGAACCCTGCCGGACGTGTGGGCCTGGCCGTCCCCTGCGCAAGCCGCCAGCGTCGGCTTGGCTGCCCTGCTCGGCGCCGCCCTCTACTACCTGTGGCCCCTGCTCAAGACGGGCGGACTGGGGCTCTTCACGCGGCTCCAGAGCAGCGAGTTGCTAGAGCACAAGGAGCGCCGGGCCATCCACGAGGCCCTGGCCGCCGAGCCGGGCCTGCACTTCAACGAGTTGCGCCGCCGCGTGGGGCTGGGCAACGGCGCCCTGAACCATCACCTCGCGCAATTGGAGAAGGCGGACCTCGTCACCAGCGCCCGCTCGGCCGGGTACACGTGCTTCTACCTCAAGGGCCAGATGGACCGCCGCGTCATGGCGGCCCTGCCGGCGCTTCGCTCCGACGGCGCGCGGCGGGTCTTCCAGGCGGTCGTTGCGCGGCCGGGCATCGCTGGTGCAGAGGCGGCGGCCGCGGCCGGCCTGACTCCGCAAACGGGCCATTACCACATCCAGCGCCTGCGCGCTGCCGGCCTTGTTGACGCTCGGCGCGACGGGCGTGCGGTGCGGCTGCACCCGACGGACGTGGCTGGCCGGGTGCCCGCCACTGGAAGCGCAGGGGCCTGACTCCGGCAGCGGTCGGCGGCCGCCGCTGGCCTTGCCTTCTTAAACGGGCCGTGCTCCTGGCGCAAGCATGAGCCAGGAAGCGGACGCCACCTTCACGGCGATGCAGGGCCCGAACACCCGCCTCGAGCGCGACTC
>JBFJYU010000108.1:0-9271 GCA_041622435.1 Thermoplasmatota archaeon
GCTCCGTGAGCAAGGGCGACCCCAGCCTGGTTGTCAACATCAACCAGGAGACCGGCGAGCACCTGATGAGCGGCATGGGCGAACTCCACCTGGAGATCATCCAGCACCGCATCGAGCGCGACTACAACCTGGAGATCATCTGCAGCAACCCCATCGTGGTGTACCGCGAGCAGGTCAAGGGCCCCAGCCCCGCGCCGTTCGAGGGCAAGTCGCCCAACCGCCACAACCGCTTCTACGTCACGGCCGAGCCGCTGCCGGAAGACGTGGTGCGCGCGCTGCAGGACAACGAACTGCCCCAGGACGCCAAGAAGCACGCCAAGGAGCTTGAACAGAAGCTCACACACGACTTCGGCTGGGACAAGGATGTCGCGAAGAAGGTCAAGTGCATCGACGGCACCAACATGCTGGTCGATGGCACCAAGGCCATCCAGTACCTTCACGAGACCTTCGAACTGATCAACGAGGCCTTCCGCGCCGCCGTCAAGGCCGGCCCCCGCGCCAGCGAGCCCGTGCAGGGTGTGCTGTTCCGCCTGACCGACGCCAAGCTCCACGAGGACGCCGTTCACCGTGGCCCCGCCCAGACGATCCCGGCCGTGCGCAACGCCATCTACGGTTCAATGACCACGGCGGAGTCGATCCTGATCGAGCCCATGCAGAAGGCGGTCGTGACCGTGCCCGACGACGTGATGGGCCCGGTTACCCGTGAGTTCCAGCAGCGCCGCGGTGTCATCGTTGACATGAGCAACGAGGGCGACACGACGACGATCGAGGCCAAGGTCCCGGTCGCCGAGATGTTCGGATTTGCCGGCGCCATCCGCAGCGCCACCGGCGGCCGCGCCCTGTGGTCCACGGAGAACACCGGCTTCGAGATGCTGGACTACCAGCTACAGCCGCAAGTCACCAAGCAGATCCGCGAGCGCAAGGGTCTCAAGCCCGAGCCTTACCCGGCGAGCTACTACGCCGACTAGGCGGAGTGGCTCGTGGATTGCTGCCGTCCTTGGACGGCAGCACGATGCGTCGTACTACGCAGACTGAGCGTAGCGAAGACGGCGCAGTACGGCGCAGCGAGGGCGTAGCCCGAGCGGACTCTGCTGTCCTGCTTGCAGGGCAGCAGGGGGCCAGCTACTACGCCGATTAGTCGAGGGAACCCGTAGGGAGCCGTCGACGCCGCTGCGGCCCTGCTTGCAGGGGCGCATCGAAGGCGCAGTACGGCGTAGCGAGGCCGTAGGCCGAGCGGACTCTGCTGTCCTGCTTGCAGGGCAGCAGGGGGCGAGCTACTACGCTGACTACCAGCGGTGTGCCCATCCTCAACCCTTCTCTTCCATTCCTTTTTCCTTTCCATCTCCCCTTTTTGAAGCGCTTTGATTGCAGCGGAGCCGCCGCCGCGCGCGTATCTGCGCTTGCTCGTGGGACGCCTTGGTCCCTTCGACCGGTCGATGGCGACATCAGGTTTCCTCGCGGCCTCGATATCATTATAGCCCGTGGCGAAGCTTGATGCCTGTGTCGCTTCCGGCAACGGAATGGATTTTGCGCTCCGCTCGCGCGATTGGCTATGGCGGAACTTCCGCGTTGGTTCTCTTGATTGTCGGCGGTGCTATTGCGGACGGCCTGGAGGAACCCGATGGCCGCGACGGCCTACCGTCCCGACCAAGTGAGAACGGCTTTGCCATGGGGCTTGGCCATTTTGAGGCAACGACCAACTGGCTGACAGTGCTGGGGGGAGCGATGCTTGGCTTTGCAACTCCCGCATGGACGAGAGGCAATTTTCTCCGACCCATCGGAGCCGGTTTGGCGGGCATCGGCGCAACCTTGTTGGCGTTCATGATTTATTTTGCGCTTGATGATGCCATGTATTGGGACGGCATTGGGGCTGAGAATGGACGTCCATGGTTTACAATGGGAATTGCTTTGTTGGCGGGGCTTGCGGCCGCCAGCGGATATTGGCTGAAGGGCCAGCGTGCAGTGGCTCAGGACGCGGATGAATAGGATCGTTGACCACCTAACAACTCGCCGTACGCGACGCGCCTTCGGCGAGCGGTTGGCTCGCAGCCATCGAATCGGTTTTCCAAGGCGGTGGGTCGGCATGGCTCACTTACGCGCGGGATCGACTTTCCGAGCGTGACAGCCCGCCACTCGCACAGGCGGTATCAATCGGCAAGCCCATGACTGGCCACGGGGTGGGCGGCGCATGACAATGGAAGCCTCGGGGTACCGATTGCTTCGCCCGCTCACGGGCAGGAACCCGGACGAAGAACACAGGCCGGCCACGCCACTGGAGTTGTTCTTTGACCTGGTCTTCGTCGTGGCCATCGCGCAGGCTGCCGCCGGATTGCACCATGGCATCGCCGGCAACCATATCGGGGATGCCATCGTCAACTACCTCCTGGCTTTCTTCGCCATCTGGTGGGCCTGGATGTCCTTCACGTGGTTCGCCACCTCGTATGACAATGACGATGTCCTGTACCGCATCGGGGTTTTCGCCCAATTGACGGGAGCGGTCGTGCTGGCGGCCGGCGTCAGCAGCATCTTCGAGAGCCGGGACTTCACGTTGGCCCTCGTGGGTTACATCATCATGCGCGTGGCGCTCATCGGACAGATCTTCCGGGCTGCCCGCCACAATCCCGAGGAGCGCCCGGCCGAATACACGACGGCCGCTTCGCTGCTCGTCCTCCAAGGCCTCTGGGGCGCACTCGTGCTTGCCGCCCCAGACGCCTGGATCATCCCTGGAGCAGTCGTTCTCGGTACCGCCGAGATGGCGTCCTACGCTTGGGCCAACAGCAAACGCGTGAAGCGCACCTGGCATCGGGACCACATCGCCGAGCGCTACGGACTGCTCACCATCATCGTGTTGGGTGAGACTGTCTTGGCTGCTTCGATGGCCTTGGAAGCCATCTTTTCGGCCGGCGAGTTCGAAGTATCGCTGCTGCCCCTTCTGGTCGGCGGCCTGCTGACCGTTTTCGCGTTGTGGTGGCTCTACTTTGACGAGGATGCCAGCTACTTGCTCGACAACAGCCGCACCGCGTACATGTGGGGCTATGGGCATTACGTCATCTTCGCGGCCGCTGCGGCCGTCGGCGCCGGACTCGCTGTCGGCATGGACGTGGCCACCCATCACGCGGAGATTTCCGCCACCGTCGGCGCGTTGGCGCTGGCCATCCCCACGGCATTGTTCGTGTTCGCGGTGTGGTTCTTGCAAGAGCGCCCCAGCCAGTCCAACGACGGTATCCATTTGCCGCTTGGGGCGTTGCTCATTCTGGCAACGCCATGGACGCCTGAACCGGCATTGGCCATCGGGCTCCTGATGGTTGCAATGGTTGCGGGCAAAGCCGCCTTGCGGGTGCGTGCGGCCAGGCCGGCAAAAACCGGCCAAAGCAGCTTGAGCTAGGGTTGGCGAGGAGCGGTCGGCCCGGATTCATAAGACTCGTCCAAACCGACCGCTCCGGTTCGGTTGGGGGGGCGGTTTAGCGCCGCTCCATGACGCCTTTCATGAGTGGGGGGCGCCTCCGGGCATCGTGCGCCACGGCATCTCGCTCCCCAGCCGCTACCCCCATGAGCGGCACCATGTGGCGCCGTTGGCTCGCCGCCTGGCCGACGCCGTGGCCGGGCCGGCGCGCGCGGCGGTGGTGGTGCATACGGACACGCGGCCGGTTGCGCGGGGTGCGTGGAACGTGCAGGTGTTTCACGGCTTGGGTGACAAGGGATACACGGGCAATCCGGTGTTCTTGCAGCGTTGGCGGTTTCCCCGTGTGCGCACGGCGCTGAACATGGTGGCGGGCCGGGTGGGTCTGCCGGCGCCGTTCCTGCGCCCGCCGGCGCGGCCTGGTCGCAGGGGCAGCCGGTACGACCAGTTGAACGCGTACGGGCCCCGCCTGGCGGACCACCTGGAGGGGGTGCTGCGGGGTGCCGAGATCAGCCGCTACGGCCACATGGCGCTCAATGAACGTGGCCCGCTGCGGCCGAGCCGGGGCGGCCCGGTCCTGTGGGTGCCGACGTGGGACAACTCGGCGTTTTTGGGCGGCGTGAACCAGTCGGGCCTGGATGCGTTTGCCGCGCCGCTGGCCGCCGCCGAGGTGAAGTTGCAGGTGAAGCTTCATCCGCATACGGTGGCCCACGATCAGGCGCGGCGGGCTCGTGAGGTGCTGGCGGCGGCTCCCGGCGTGGAACTGGTTGACGCGGCGGCCGATCCGTATGACTTGCTGGCTGGCGCCCGCGCCGTGGTGACGGACACGAGCAGTCTGGGCTTCGAGGCGTACTGCGCGGGGCTGCCCGTGGCGATCGCGCGGCCTGCCGACGCTGGCCTTGGTGGCTTGCACGCGGAACTGGAGGAGCGGGCGGCGGTGTTTGTGCCCGGCGAGGAGCGGGGCCTGCTGGATTGGCTCGCCGCCCCTGAAGCGCCATCGGACCGCGCGTGGGCCCGCGATTTGCTCTTCGAGCCGGCACCCGCGCGCAACGACGCGTTTGCCGCCGACCTGCGCGCCCGCGCCGCCATGGCTTGAATCGAAACGGCCTCGTGGGGCGCGCCCCTGGGTGGTCTGTGTCGCTGGCCGCCGACGGTTACCTGGTACGCATCCTGCTCGGCGTGGCCATGCTCATGGGTGCCTCGATTCTTGATCTGCGCAGCCGGCGGGTGAGCAACCTGTACTGGTACCCGTTCCTGGCGTTCGCCGCCGTCCTGCTGGCCTTGGATGTGGCGGTCGATTGGCGTGCCGGGCTGGTGGGGCTCGCCTGGGCCGTGGGGCTGTGTGCCGTGTTCTACGGCCTGTGGTGGTTTGGCATCCTGTTTGGTGGCGCCGACGCCAAGGGACTCATGGTCCTCGCGCTGTTGTGGCCGCGCTACGAGCTGGCCCAGCCGGCTGGCCTGCTGCCGGCGGCCGACGTCATGGTCAACGGCGCCTTGGCCACGCTGCTCGTTCCCGTGGGGCTGCTGGCGGCCAACCTGGTCCGGGGCCGCTGGGCTGGCTTTGCCACGATCCTCGCGACACCCCGCAGCCTGGAGGGCGCGCGGCGCCAGCACGTGTGGCCGCTGCAACGGGCCACCGATGACGGCGTTCGGTGGCGTTACTGGCAGGGCCGCGACGAGGACCAGCGGCTCGTGTACCGGGATCTGGAGCGCGCCGGCGTCGATCCTGTCTGGGTGACGCCCAAGGTGCCCTTCATGGTCCCCCTTGCGGCCGGGCTCGTCATGGCCGCGCTGGTGGGCAACGTCGTGGTCTGGGGAATGGTTCGCCTGCTGGGTTAGCGGCCCACGCCCGGGTTTTATTACGGGCGCCGAAGAGAGCCTTGTCCCCCAACGGTGCCGATTTGGCCAAGAAATCGAAGCCGACCATGAGGAGCACGGGCCTGCCCGGTCTCGACGCACAACTCGGCGGTGGGACCCCGCCGGGGCGGGCGCTCCTCCTGTTGTCCGAGCCGATGAATGCGCAGGAGCTCTTCGCTTACCATTTTGCAGCCGGCGGCACCCACCTGCCGGCGGGCAGCACGTTTGTGGCCACGGAGGTTGACGCTGATACGGTCAAGGATGCCGTTGAGGCCTTCGGTGGCAACCTGAAGCGACTGGATGTCGTGGCGTTGGAGGAGGATGGCGACTGGGAGATTCCGTTGCCGGAGCCAGGTGTACGGTACGTCCTCGACAGCTTCAGCACGCTGGCGCAGGGCGCCGGCTGGGATGCCGCATTCGAGGAGTTGTCCATTCTGCGGCGCGAGGTCCGAGCCGGCGAGGGGGATTTGCTGGCGTGCGCGATCGAGGGGCTTCACCCGGGCATGGAGGCTGCGCGTTTGCGCCACTGGGCCGACGGCGTGCTGGAAATGGGCTTTGATCGGCAGGGTTTCGGATTGTATCCGTACCTGAAGATCACAAAGCTGCGCGGGGTCTACGGCGCGTCCAGACTCCTACTATTTAAAGAAACAGAGAAGGGGCTATTCATGGAGAGCACGAAACGAGTGTTTTGACGTGCACGATCAGCCCCAGCCACGAATTTTGAGGCCATCTCGCCGAGCCTGTCTGCGCCGCGCGCGCGACGCGGCCCGCGCGCACAGCCTGGCCGGCGACGAGCGGGGGGTGACCGCCGTCATGGGTTCCATCATGGTCCTCGGCATCACAGTGGGGGGCATCGTTGCCGCCCTAGTTTGGGGCACGCCCCTGGTGCAGCGCACCCAGGACCGCAACCAGTTGGACGCGATGATCGCCGAGTTTGAGGACGTGCGCCAGAACTCGCTCGTGCTCACCGTTCCCGACGCGTCGCGAACACCCAACATCGCGCTGGCCGGCGGCACGCTGGCGCTCGGCGGCGGCGACCTCATGATGATCACCGTCAACATGGATGCCACCAGCGTCGATTGTGACTTCCACATCACCGACTGGGCCGACCTAGACCACATCGTCACTGTGGACACCACCGGCTGCCAGGCGCCCACGACGGGCGGCGGCTGCGACCCCTGCCTGAACGCCTACACCGTCGCCGGCGGCGCCACGAGCCAACTGCAGGCCGCGCTGGCCGGGGCCACCCTGACCATCACGACCAACGGCACCACGCCGGCGCCCCTGGAGGGCAGCGACTGGGTCATCCGCATCGAGAGCGCCGCCGGCGACCGCTACGCCGAGGCGTGGATCTTCCGACTCGGCGAACTCCTCTGGACCCAGCAGAGCAGCGAGTCGGACCTGGCTGTCCACCTGCAGGGCGGCGCGGTCTTCTCCCGCCAGGACGACGCCATCTTCCTGCAACGCAACCCGCCCATCCAGGAGGACGCATACGGCACCGGCGACTTCCTGCTGCGTCTGCCAACCATCTCCACGGGCAACGAGGTCGCCGTGACCGGTGCGCGCGGCTACCAGGTCTACATGGGCCTCATCAACAACTACGCCCGCGTCGCCACCGACACGGCCTACACGGTGCGCTTCGACATCAGCGGCGACCTCTCCGAGGGCTGGTGCAACACACTGGTGCTGCGCAACGACCTGCTGGCCGGCGACCCGTACAGCGTCCAAACCGCCTGCGCCGCCGACGTTCCCAGCGTCCGCTACCGGCTTGTCGACCCGCCCTCCGGCGACCCCGGCACCGCCGCCTTCACGTTCGAGTTCATCCATGCCAGCCTCCTCGCAACTCTCTCCATTTGAACCACGTCACCGCCCGCACCGCCCGGGCCTCCGCCGCGACGTATCCGGCGTCAGCGAGGTGCTCGGTTCCATCCTCGCGTTGGCGACCGTGACGCTCGTTCTGGTGATCGGCTTCTACGCCTTCTCCCAGAACGAAGCCCGCGTGCGCGAACGCGTCGTCGCGTTGGAGGCCGAGGCCGCAGCCCAGCGGGTCGCAGCCACCGCCGTTGACGCCGCCGTCTTCGCCGAGGCGCACGGTACCGACGCGTCCTACAGCCGTTCCATCGACCTGCCCGATGCGCTGGAGGGCAGCACGTACCGCGTGTCCCTGGAGGCGTCGCCACCACTGATCCGCCTCGTCGTCCCAACCAGCGGCCTGTTCGTCACGGCCCCCCTGTTTGGCGCCGACGCCGCAACCAGCGTGGACCTGTGCGATACGGACGTCATCGGTGGCCGCCTCACGGTTCGCCACGACGACGCCAAGACCCCCGGCAACCCCTGCATCTACCTGGAGAGTGCCACGTGAGCGAAGCCGATTCAAGCAAGCCGAAGCGCAAGTCCGTCATCAAGCGCAAGCCCTCGCCGGCGACCGAAGGTGCGGCGGCCGACCGGCCGCCCCGGCCGGCAGCCAAGCGCGCTGCCAAGGCGCCAGCCAAGAAGGCGGCAAAAACGGCCAAGGCTCGCCCAGCAAAGGCAGCGTCGGCCCGGCCGGAACCCGAACCCGAACGCGAACCCGAACGCGAACCAGAAGACGGGCCCCCGTCCGAGCATGAAGCGGCGCCTGAGCGGGAATCCCGGCGCTACGGCGATCCGGCAACCCGCGCCGCGGCCCCCGGCGAGCGCCCAGAGCACGGCGTTCGCGGCGTCGAAGACCAGGCGGCCGTCCGGTCCCGCCTGGCCGAAACCGCCGTTCGCCCCGACGTCATCACGCTACCCCAATTCCCGCCGGCCACCATCGAGCGCCCCGACGCACTCGACGACGAGGAGCGCCGTCGGCAGGAAATCGCGGCGGCGCGCGAGGTGCGGCGCAAGAAGATCCTCGAAGGAATCGCCGACGAGTCGGAGCGCGAACGGCAACTACGGCAGTGGGAAGAAGAGGACGCCATCGAATACACCCCGGACCCGGACGACCGGGAGATCGAGGTGTACCCCATCCACGAGCCCTTCGCGTACGTCCAGATCGTTCGCAACCTGCGCACCCACGAGCTCCTCTACCACGTCATCGAGCCTCGCCTGACCCACGAAGAGCAACTCCTGCTCGACTTCATCGAGGAAACGCTGGTCGACGTGCTCGACCTGGACCCCGAGGAACTGGAGGGGAAGGAACTGCACCTCTACGTGCGCGAGCGCTTCGAGCAGGTCATGGACGACTACTCCATCCGGCTCGGCGACGTGGACGACGAGGAGTCGGCGGCCGAGGCCGTGGAGCGCCTGCTGTACTACGTGATGCGGGACTTCATCGGCGAGGGCCCCATCGATGTCCTGATTCGCGACAACATGATCGAGGACATTTCCTGCGACGGGCCCCACCAGCCGGTCTTCATCTACCACCGCAAGTACGAGTCCCTCCAGTCAACCGTCCGCTTCCCGGACCATGAAACGCTGGATTCGTTCGTGATCCGGTTGGCCCAGCGCGCCGGCAAGCACGTGTCGATCGCCGAGCCCATCCTGGATGCGACCATGCGCGACGGCAGCCGATTGCAGGCCACGCTCGCCAAGGAGGTGTCCGCCTTCGGGTCCACGTTCACGATCCGGAAATTCAAGGAGGTCCCGTTCACGCCCGTGGACCTCGTCCGCTTCGGCACCATGAGCCCGAGCATGGTGGCCTACCTGTGGATGATCATCCAGCACGGCATGAGCGCCATCTACGCCGGCGGAACGGCCAGCGGCAAGACGACGGCCACCAACGCGGTGCTGCAGTTCATCCCGCCCCAGATGAAGATCATCAGCATCGAGGACACCCGCGAACTGCAGCTCCCCCAGCCCAACTGGATCGCCGGTATCACTCGCGACGGCTTCGGCCCGCCGGACGAGCACGGCCGCCAGGCGGGGCAAATCGACATGTTCCAGTTGCTCAAGAACGCGCTGCGGCAGCGGCCGGAGTACATCGTCGTGGGTGAGGTGCGCGGCAAGGAGGCCTACAACCTGTTCCAGGCGATGGCCACCGGTCACGCAGCC